>JAGYOI010000008.1 GCA_018399395.1 Prolixibacteraceae bacterium | reverse complement strand
CGGTATCTTTGGATTATTGCTTGTTGGTATAATCGTCTGGGTTTTCAAACAAAAACAAAGTACATCGGGCGATTATTTTCTTGCCGGGCGGGATGCATCATGGATTGCTATTGGTGCATCAATTTTTGCTTCCAATATTGGTTCAGAACACTTAATCGGATTAGCCGGTGCAGGTGCTTCAAGTGGTATGGCTATGGCACACTGGGAGATTCAGGGCTGGATGATCCTGATACTGGGTTGGGTATTTGTTCCTTTTTATTCCAGGAGTATGGTTTACACCATGCCTGAATTTCTTGAAAAACGTTACAACTCACAGTCACGTACCTTACTTTCGTTAATTTCATTAGTAAGTTATGTGTTAACTAAAGTTGCAGTTACTGTATATGCTGGTGGTATCGTGTTCAAAGAAGTGTTTGGCATTGACAGAATGTGGGGCATTGATTTCTTCTGGATATCGGCCATCGGATTGGTGTTAATTACAGCTTTATATACTGTTATTGGCGGAATGAAGTCGGTTCTATATACTTCAGTGTTACAAACACCAATACTACTGCTGGGGTCGTTAATAATACTCGTGCTTGGATTACGTGCCGTTGGGGGCTGGGATGAAGTGTTACGTATTACAAGTGCTGTTGAAGTTAATCAATACGGAGATTCAATGGTAAATTTAATTCGTAGCAACCGTGATGCCGACTTTCCATGGTTAGGTGTGTTTATAGGCTCTGCAATTATTGGTTTCTGGTATTGGTGTACCGACCAGTTTATTGTGCAACGTGTGTTGTCGGGCAAAAATGAAAAAGAATCACGCCGGGGGACAATTTTCGGGGCATACTTAAAATTAACGCCCGTGTTTTTGTTTATGATTCCAGGTATGATTGCTTTTGCAATGGCACAAAAAGGTGTGGTAATTAACGGGGAAGTATTTTCGCTAACCAGTGCCGATGCTGCTTTCCCTACTTTGGTGTCTACATTGCTTCCGGCAGGTGTGAAAGGTTTGGTCGTGTCGGGTATTCTGGCTGCCCTTATGAGTTCGCTGGCCTCGTTGTTTAACTCATCAGCAATGTTGTTTACCATCGATTTTTATAAAAAGTATAAACCTACCGCAACCGAAAAGAAATTACTTAAAGTTGGCCGTACTGCTACTGTTATTATTGTAGTTCTGGGTATTTTGTGGATACCAATTATGCGTAGCATCGGCGATGTGCTTTATACTTACCTGCAGGATGTACAGTCGGTTTTGGCGCCTGGTATCGCAGCAGCATTCCTGTTGGGTGTACTTTCATCGCGTCCAACTCCAAAAGGTGGATTGTGGGGGATGATTGTTGGTTTTATTATTGGTGTTGTCCGACTTGGAGCCAAGGTGCTTTATACTCAACTTGCCAAAGCCGATGGTTTTACCGATGTAAAACTATGGGCTGCTGAAATGGGTGTAAATAATCCGTTCTTTGTGCTGTTTTACGATGTAAACTGGTTGTTCTTTAGTGGTGGTATGCTGCTTGTCAGTATTTTGGTTATTGTTATTGTTAGTATGTACACAAAATCAGCTCCGGCTGCTCAAATCGAAGGTTTAACCTTTGCCTCAGCAACAAAAGCTCAAAAGGAATATACACGTGAAAGCTGGAATAAATGGGATGTTATTCATTCTGTTATAATAATGGGTATTATTATAGCATTCTATATTTATTTTTGGTAATAAAATATTTGAAATGGGTTATTATGATTCTGAAAACAAATTTAATGTAGCCGTTGACTGCATTATTTTTGGATTTGATGACGAAGGGCTAAAAATTTTGATACTAAAAAGAAATTTTGAACCTGCAAAAGGAAACTGGTCATTAATGGGTGGTTTCCTTCAAAAGGATGAAAGCATTGATGAATCGGCAGCCAGGGTTTTGAAAGAACTAACAGGGTTAACCAATGTTTACATGGAGCAAATTGGAGCATTTGGAGAAATTGAACGTGACCCGGGCGACAGGGTTATATCAATAGCTTACTCTGCATTGATTAATATTAAAGAATACGATAAAGCTCTCGTGGAAAAACATAATGCATTTTGGGTGAAATACAATAATATTCCTGATTTGGTCTTTGATCATGATGAAATGGTGAAAAGATCATTGAAAGAATTAAGAAGAAAGGCAGCTATACAGCCTATTGGTTTTAATTTGTTGCCCCCCAAGTTTACGTTGCCTCAACTTCAAAGATTATACGAGGCAATTTATCAAACAACATTAGACAAGCGAAACTTTCGGAAAAAAATGATCGAAATGAATGTATTGGAAAATACCGGTGAAAAAGATAAAGAATCATCGAAAAGAGGTGCATACCTTTATCGCTTTAATAAAGAGAAATATGAACAATTATTACATGAAGGACTTTCATTTGGGTTGTAATGCCTTTTTATTTTTGGATATAAACTTTAAAAAAATAATTAGTAATATAGAATTATTAGATTTTTAAATTATGCTTGAAGCACTTAAAGAAGAAGTATTGAAGGCAAACCTCGATTTGGCAAAGCATGGTCTGGTAATTTTGACCTGGGGTAATGCCAGCGCCATCGACCGCGGAAAAGGAGTTTTTGTGATAAAGCCCAGCGGTGTTGATTATGATGAAATGAAACCATCGGATATGGTTGTTTGCGATATGGAGGGTAAGGTTGTTGAAGGCAAACTTAAGCCTTCATCCGATATGGCTACCCATCTTTATCTTTACCAGAATTTTAAAGATATTGGTGGGGTCGTACATACGCATTCAACTTATGCAACATCCTGGGCCCAGGCAGGAATCGATCTTCCGAATATTGGTACAACCCATGCCGATTACTTTGCACAGGATATTCCATGTACCCGTCAAATGAACGAAGATGAAGTTTTTGGCGAATACGAGCGCCATACCGGAAAAGTTATCGTTGAACGTTTTTATGGAATAAAACCAATGGAGGTTCCCGGCGTGTTGGTTCAAAATCACGGACCCTTTACCTGGGGAAAAGACGCAAACGATGCCGTACATAACGCCGTGGTAATAGAGCAGGTTGCTAAAATGGCTTCAATTTCATTGTCGGTTAACCCCTCTTTGAAAATGAACCCTTTATTGATAAAAAAACATTATGAACGGAAGCATGGTAAAAATGCTTATTATGGACAGTGAAAAAAAGCAGTTATGAACAAATACGTTATAGGACTAGACTACGGCAGCGATTCTGCCCGGGCTTTAGTGGTTGATTCCGAAACCGGCGAGCAGTTAGCTGCTTCCGTAAAACATTATCCCCGCTGGGTTGAGGGAAAATATTGCGACCCGTCAAAAAATCAGTACCGCCAACACCCACTCGATTATCTCGAAGTGATGGAAGCTTCCATTAAAGAGGCTTTAGCAAAATGTGCCCCGTCGGTAGCTGAAAATGTGGCAGGCATTGCTTTCGATACAACTGGTAGTACACCGGCATTGACCGATGGACATGGCACTCCGCTGGCAATGTTGCCCGAATATGCCGAGAACCCGAATGCCATGTTTATCCTTTGGAAAGACCACACAGCTGTAAAAGAAGCTGACGAAATAAATGAACTGGCCCGCAAATGTAAAGTTGATTACACCAAATATGAAGGTGGAATTTACTCTTCAGAGTGGGTTTGGGCTAAGGTATTGCATATGTTGCGTATCGATTCGTCGTTGAAGGACAAAGCCGTTTCGTGGGTTGAGTATTGCGACTGGTTACCGGCGGTTTTGACCGGTAATACCGAATTGGATAAAATTAAACGTAGCCGTTGCGCGGCTGGGCATAAAGCACTTTGGCACCCCGATTGGGACGGGTTGCCACCCGAAGAATTCTTGTCGGAACTTGGTCCAGAGCTCGTAGGTATGCGTGAGCACCTGTTTACCGATACCCATACCAGTGATGAATCATTTGGCAATTTAACCCCTGAGTGGGCCGAAAAACTTGGCCTCTCAACCGATGTAGTTGTTGGCGTAAGCGCATTCGATTGTCACATGGGTGCTGTAGGTGCTGAAATTAAACCAAATACACTGGTTCGTGTAATTGGTACTTCAACCTGCGATATTATTGTTTCACCGTACCAAGAAATGGAAGGCAAACTGATACCTGGTATCTGTGGTCAGGTTGATGGTTCGGTAATTCCAGGTATGGTTGGACTGGAAGCAGGGCAATCGGCATTTGGTGATGTGTATGCATGGTTCAAGAATGTGCTTGCATGGCCACTTCAATTTCTCGATGACGAAGAAAAGGCCAAGGCTATTGAGGATAAGATCATTCCGGCCTTGGCTGAAGAAGCGATGAAAATACCAGTTGAAGAATCGACAATTGTTGCTACCGACTGGCTGAACGGACGTCGTACACCCGATGCCGACCAGAATGTTAAAGCTACAATAACCGGATTAAACCTGGGGTCATCAGCACCTCGAATATTCCGGGCCTTGGTTGAGGCTACTGCTTTTGGTTCAAAAGCGATTGTTGACCGTTTTGCAGAAAACGGTATTGAAATAAAATCGGTTGTTGGTATTGGTGGGGTAGCTAAAAAGTCGCCTTTCGTGATGCAAACCATGGCCGATGTACTTAATATGCCGATAAAAGTGGCTCGTGCTGAGCAAACTGTTGCGCTAGGGGCTGCTATGTTTGCCGCGGTCGCTTCTGGTGTTTATGCTGATATTGAAGAAGCACAAAAAGCAATGGGACAAGGGTATGAGAAAACCTATGATCCGATTGAAGAGCATGCAAAACAGTATGCTGAAATATACAAGAAGTATCAAAAGCTTGGCATCATTTAGGAACATGTGAAACTTCCAAAGGTTTTTAAAAATGCGGTATTGTGTTTTGTCTGTTATAAAATAAATAACAGACAAAATTATTGACATTAATTGCTATATTTACCACATGATGAAGTAATCAATTAAATATTATACCATGAGCAATTCAATTATAAAAAGAGCAGTGTTTTTGATTATTTTTGCAAATTTCTTTTTTGGGTGCAGCCATAAAAAACAATCGGTTTTTACCGATACGGTAGAAAAAATTGATGTTGCAGCTTTTGAGCAGACCATAGATGGTAAGCCAACTAGCTTGTACACAATGGTGAGTGAAAATGGGATGGGGATTAAGGTCACCAACTTTGGTGCCCGTGTAGTAGCTATTTGTGTGCCCGATGCCAATGGTGATGCTGTTGATGTTGCTATTGGATACGATAACCTGGATGATTATACCAATCCCGATAAAGAGAGTTTTTACGGAGCAGCAATCGGACGTTATGGTAATCGTATTGATGATGCCAAATTCGAGTTAGATGGTGTTGATTATATATTACCTGCTAATAATAACGGCAATCAATTACATGGTGGGCCAAAAGGTTATCACGATGTAGTATGGAATGCTGAACAGGTTAGTGATTCTAAAATCATTTTCTCATATTTATCGCCTGACGGCGAAATGGGGTATCCCGGTAATCTTAAAGTGTCGATGGTGTATGAATTGACAAGCGAAAATGGCCTGCGTATTGAATATACAGCAACAACCGATAAGGCAACCGTTTGTAACCTTACGCATCATTCATATTTTAACCTGAGTGGTGAAGGAAGTGAAACCATAAACGACCATGTTTTAATGATCAATGCAGATAAAATAACACCAGTTGATGAAAGGCTTATACCAACCGGGGAGTTGGCTGATGTTAATGGTACTCCTTTTGATTTTACATCGCCTACGCCTATTGGGCAACGTGTTAACAGTAACAATCAGCAAATGCAATACGGGAACGGGTACGATCACAACTGGGTTTTGAACAGTTCAGATGAAAAAGTAGCTCTTGCTGCCACTTTGTATTCTCCTGTTACAAATATTTTCATGGAAGTTTACACCGATCAGCCTGGTGTTCAGTTTTATGGAGGAAACTTTATTGATGGTAGCACCGTAGGTAAACAAGGGGGCGCCTATGAATATAGAAGTGGGATGTGCCTCGAAACTCAACATTTCCCCGATTCACCTAACAAACCACAATTCCCGTCTACGACGCTAAGGCCCGATGATACTTACAAGCATATTTGCGAATATCGTTTCTCGGTTAAGAAATAATATTTAGTATTGAGATATGTGATTTACGACAAGAAAAATTGGGGAGGGCACACCGGGAGATCTAATTTTAGAAGTAATTATCTATCAACAGCCAATTCTTAAGTTTTTACTGGTCTATAATACAAAATGGCATCACAATCTATTAAAAATATTAAAGAGTTAGCTTCAAAACTCAACATTTCAGTAACCACGGTTTCGAGGGTGATCAATGGAAAGGCACGCCAATATCGCATCAGTAAAAAAACAGAAAAAACTGTTCTTGATGCAGCAGATAAATATGGTTATGCTCCAAATCAATTTGCCCGTGGATTAAAACTGGATAAAAGTGAAACCATTGGCGTAATTGTGCCGGACATTTCAAATCCCTTTTTTGCTGAGATTGTTATGAGCATTGAAAAAGAATGCAAAAAAAACGGTTTTGCAGTTTTAATTGGCAACAGTGGCGATGATACAGAACAGGAGAGGATTCTTATTGATCACTTTAAATCCAAAAAGGTTGATGGAGTTATTGTTGCGCCTGTGGGGATAACCAGTAAGCACCTTGAAGAGGTTTTCGGGGCTGGCATGCCCATGGTAATAATCGACAGAACATTCCCAGGATTAAAAATACCAACCATAACGTCAGATAATTATGGTGGAGCATATGTTGCTACGAAACAGTTACTGGATAATAATCATAAGAAAATTGCCTGTATTCAAGGACTAAATGAAAGTCAACCCAACACCGAAAGGATACGTGGTTTTATAGATGCAATGCGGTCCTTTAAAATTCCGGAAGAGGATATTATTATTACAGGAGGTCAATTTAACATTGAAAGTGGTTATTGTCAAAGTTTAAGATTACTAAAAGGTAGTAAGCCACCAACAGCTATTTTTGCGCTAAATAATCTTATTGCTTTGGGTGTTTTACAAGCCGTGTCTGAATTATCATTATCCATACCCGAAGATGTTTCATTAATTTCTTTCGATGAACAAACGTATTCAGCTTTTTTGAATACCCCCATGTCCACGATAGAACAAAATAAGGAAGAAATTGGAAAGATCTCTGTTGGCAATTTAATTGCTCAAATCGTTGGAATGGAGATTGATATAGAATTATTTGTTAGTGTTGAAACAAAAATACATGAACGGCAATCAATAAAAAAAATCAAGAAGTAGAAGGTTGAATATATATTTTTAATAAATTGCGCAAACGTTTGAGCAATTTATTAATCAACTTAAATCTAATATGAAATGGTAGTAATACAATCGTATGTTTGGGCTGTAATTTTAACCGTAATTACAATGCTATGTTGGGGGTCGTGGGCCAATACTCAAAAAATGGCCACCCAAAAATGGGCTTTTCAGCTTTTTTACTGGGATTATTCAATAGGGGTTTTGTTATTGTCGTTAGTGCTTGCATTTACAATGGGAAGCATAGGTGCTGAAGGCCGTGGTTTTATTGCCGATATTTCCCAGGCTGATTTTAAGGCATTAAGTTCTGCTTTTTTAGGCGGTGCTGTATTTAATCTCGCGAATATCCTTTTGGTTGCCGCCATTGCAATAGCTGGCATGGCCGTAGCTTTTCCTATTGGAATCGGGTTAGCATTAGTTATTGGAGTGGTGGTTAATTATATTGCCACACCACTTGGAAACCCGTTAATACTTTTTATTGGCGTAGCTTTGGTTACCGCTGCAATTGTGGTCGATGCATTTGCTTATAGAAAATTACCATCATCTACCAGCAAAACTACTACAAAGGGAATTCTTATATCCCTGCTTGCCGGATTGTTAATGGGGTTTTTCTATCGTTTTGTAGCTGCCTCAATGGTTAGCAACTTTGCCAATCCCGAAGCCGGAAAGCTAACGCCTTATACTGCATCTGTAGTGTTCGCCCTTGGTTTGCTGATTTCTAATTTTTTATGGAACACAATATTCATGTATAAGCCTTTGGCAGGCGAGAGAGTTTCATATGCCGATTATTTTAAAAAGGGGACACCAAAATTACATTTAATAGGTATTCTTGGCGGTGTAATTTGGAGCCTGGGCATGACTTTCAACATTATTGCTGCTGAGCAAGCCGGATTTGCCATTTCCTACGGACTCGGACAAGGTGCTACATTAGTTGCAGCACTGTGGGGCGTATTTATCTGGAAAGAATTTAAAGGTGCAAAAGGGGTAAAAGGATTGTTAACTGCAATGTTCCTGTTGTTTTTCATTGGCTTAGCTTTGATTATCGCTTCACGTTTGTATTAATAAAAATAATAATAAATGCAGTATTTTAAACTGAGGCAAGTTTTCGCCTTTTTAATATTCATTTGTTTATTAAATAGTTGTAAACAGAATGAAAAAACTAAGTTGCCAAGCGATTTTGTAAACCTATTTATTGGCACACTTGAAAGGGGCAATACCGTACCGGCAGCTACTGCACCATTTGGGATGATTGCCTGTGGTCCCGATAATGTGTTTGACGAAGAACTTGATGAGTATAAATCACGATCGGGCTACAACTATGCAAAGGATTCAATCAGGGCATTTTCGATGACACACGTTAGCGGTTGGGGGTGCCACGGCGCACTTGATATACCGGTGATGCCCGTGACCAAAGCAATAGGTGAATCGCCCCTGTTCAACCACAGGGCTTATGCATCAAAGTTTTCGCACGATAACGAGCATGCAACACCGGGCTATTACGAGGTAATGCTCGATGATTATAATATCGATGTACAAATTGCGGCAGCTGAACGGTCGGGTATCCTGCATTTTGATTATCCAACCGGAAGTGAAGCATCGGTTGTTTTTGCGCCCACAAACTGTGCAAATGGTATTACCGGTGCCGAAATTGTAATTGATGCGGCCAATAACCGGGTTACCGGGCATGCTACATCCGGAGGTTTTTGCTGGAGGGACCCAAGCCAATTTGATTACACGGTTTATTTTGTTGCCGATTTTTCACACAGCATTAATTCTTATGGCATATGGAACAACCAAAAATTGATTGAAGGCCTAGAGCAGGCAAGTGGTGATTCTTTAGCTGCATGGATTACTTTCAATAATCCTAAAAACGAAACGGTTGAAATGCGCATTGCGATTTCTTTTGTAAGTGTTGAAAATGCGATAGAGAACTCAGCATATGAATTAAAAGACAAGTCGTTTGCTCAACTGAAAACTGAAACAACGCAAAAGTGGAACGAACTTTTGGGTAAAGTAGAGATTGAGACTGACGATTACGACCGAAAAGTTCAGGCATATACTGCACTGTACCGCAATATGCTTCACCCAAATATTTTTAGCGATGTGAATGGCGATTACCGGGGCTTTAACGATTCGGTTTACCAAATGCCTGAGGAACATAACAAGTATGTGAATTTTTCGACATGGGATACCTACCGTACTACAGCTTATTTGCAAGGTTTATTGGTTCCCGATCGGGCTTCCGACATGATTGAATCGCTCTACCTCGATGCCAAACAGGGTAACCCGGCAGGATTAACCATTTGGGGTTATTTTAACAATGAAACATGGGTGATGAATGGTCACTCATCGGTGCCATTAATTGCCAATATGTATGCCATGGGAGCCAGGGATGTTAATTTAACAAAAATAAAAGATGTTATGATCTGGACGGCCGATAATAAGTATAGAAGAGGGGAACAGTATATCAAATATGGTTTTGTCCCCGACAGGCCGGCACCTCATAATTACAGCGTATCGGAAACCTTAGAATATTCGATAGCCGATTATGGACTGGCTCAAATTTGCCTTGCCGATGGCGACTCAGTTAACTATGCCCGTTTTTTGACTCGTTCTGAAAATATTTTCAACCTATTCAATACCGAATTAGGCTATTTGCAAAGAAAAGACCTTAATGGAAATTGGGTCTTCCCTTTTGATAGGGCCGAAGAAAATGGCTTTAATGAGGGGAACTCAGCTCAATATACCTGGAACATCCCTCACCGGATGGATAAACTGGTTGAAAAAATGGGAGGAAATGAAATGGCTATAGACAAACTCGATGAATTCACTTCAGAGATAATTGTTGACGGATGGCCGGTTGACCAGCCCCATTACTGGCCGGGCAACCAGCCGGGCTTTGTTGTGCCTTTTGTTTATACTTATGCCGGTGCGCCAGAGAAAACGCAAGAATTAGTACGGTATGTTTCATCAAATATATTCAGGAATGCACCCGATGGAATGCCGGGCGACGATGACCTGGGGGCTACATCGGCCATGAACCTGTTTTTCATGCTAGGGATGTACCCACTAAAACCCGGAGAAGCAGAGTTTATGCTTACAGGCAGTTTATTCGAAGAAGTGAAAATTAAGCTCGATAATGGTTCAATAATTAACATCGTTACCGAAGGAGATTCTTTTAATTCAAATATTAAAGAAATAATTGTTAACGGAAACAAGCATGAAAATTGGCACTTTGATATTTCTGAAATAATTAAAAAACAAAAAGAATTGGAGTTGAAATTTAAATATCATTAAAAAAATGAAAAGATTAAAAAAGAACAAAATAATATATGTAAGTACTTTTTTTGCAGTATTTGCCATGTTTTTTATTGTTGGATGTTGCGAACAACCAAATAAAGAAGAAACCAGAAAGGTACATGTTATTTACGATACTGATGCCAATAACGAGGTTGACGATCAGTTTGCATTGGCATATATGCTTTTTAATGGTGATTATTTTGTGGTTGAAGGCGTAACAGTAAATGCAACCAGTAGTCCCGACGGGTACAGCAATTATTCAAAAGTTGAATGGCATTACGACGAAGCCAAACGGGTAATGCAATTGTGCAGTGTTTGGGATAAAATTCTACTTTACACCGGAGCACAAAATTCATTTGAAGAAATAAAAAACCATATAGAAGATCAGAAATTTGATGGGCATGAGGCGGTCGATTTTATTATTGAGCAAGCAATGAAACCGCGCGAAGATAGATTAGTGTTGTTATCCGTTGGCAAGTTAACAAATATTGCCCTGGCCCTTAAAAAAGAGCCCCGCATTGCTGAAAAAGTACGCATTGTATGGTTGGGGTCGAATTACCCCAGACCGGGCGAACACAATCAGGATTGGGACATCCCATCGATGAACTACATTCTTGATGTAGATGTACCTTTTGAGATGGTCACGGTAAGGTATGGCAATCCATCCGGAACATCGGCAGTTATGGTAGCCAAAACCGAAGTTAACAGGCGCATGCCGGGCACCGGACCAAAGTTGAGTGAGCCTGTAACAGGCCGTCATGGTGGTGAATTTTATTATTGGGGCGATTATGCTGTTGAGCTTTACAATAAGTATGAAAGCCATATGTGGGGTGACCCCAAAGGGAGGGCGCTTTTTGATATGGCAGCCGTGGCTATACTGAAAAATTCTGATTGGGCTGAAAATTACTGCCATCCGGCCCCTGTTTTTACCGATGGACAATGGGTTGAACGCCCCGAAAATAAAAGGGAAATTACTATTTGGGAATGGTTCGATATTTATGCTATTCCCGCAGACTTTTTCGAAACAATGCATAATTATAATATCGTTTCTGAATAGGGGTACAGCAATTAAATTGTATATTATGCACCATTAAAAAATGTAAACAAATAAAACCGTATTTATGAAATTGATATTAAACAAATTACTACTCGCACTTCTCATTTTGGTTATATTTTCGGGGGTGCAAGCATCAAAACTGACAAGTATAAAGGTACTTGATCAAGATTATCTGGTGATTCATTTTGTAGATGGAGACGTGAAATTCGTGGATGATGGAACAGGCAGTACCGCATTTGCAGGCCATTCGTCAGAAGCTGACAACTCATATGTAGTTACCTACGGTGAGCCATTCAATACAGATGTTTTTGCTGAGGTAGGTCGGTGGAAAATCGTATCTAACGATGATAATAACTATGGTTCGGGTGGTGCTTTCCCCTTGGCTGTGTTCCGAAAGACCAGAGTGAACGGTATGTCGTATACCGGCTGGGATCCCAATATTTCAGATCATGGTTTTGATTATACCACTGAACACTTTGTTTATCTTCAACTACCGTTGTCCATGCAGCAGGGAAACACGTACACTCTGAAAATTGATCAGAAACTTGGCTCGGATGTGCCAGAGACATCTGTAAAGTATGACATTTTTAACAATGTTTCCGAAGCGGTGCATATAAACCTGGTAGGCTATTTGAGTAATTCAAGAATGAAATCGGCAGATTTGTATCACTTTATGGGAGATGGCGGCAACCGCGATTATTCAGGGTTTGAAGACAATGAAGCTTTTATTTACGATGTAATCAGCGGAGAAACACAAAGTGTAGGTAAAGTTGCATTTTGGATGGAAAGCCAGAAAGAGGAAAACTGGAATCTTACCGGTTCCGATGTGTGGACAGCCGATTTTACCGGATTCAATAAACCCGGTACATATCGACTTGTGGTTGACGGGGTTGGTGCCAGTCATGAATTTGAGATCAGCGATGATATTTATCGTGAACCCTATAAAGTCTCAATATTGGGTTACTACTATATGAGGATTGGAGAGGACAGAATGGATATGGTTCCGATACCCAGGCGTCCTCTTTGGATACCTGACTTAGACCCACCGGGTACAAAAATTATGATCACTGATATGCACCCGTTCCATCCCGAATGGAAGACTTTCTCAAGTGGAGATTCGTGGGACCGGCCTGCTGATTGGATACCCTACATTAAAAAGGGAAAACCAACTAATTCAAAAGCAATTGGTGGACACAGCGACGCACTGGACTGGGATAGACACCTTGGTCATGTTGTGAATGTGTATGATTTGTTACTTGCCTATATCATGAGTGAAGGTACGTTGGACGACGATGATTTAGGGATTGCAGAGAGCCGGAACGATATCCCTGATATTTTAGATGAAGCCAGGAATGAAATAGATTTTTGGCTCAAACTACGTTACCGGGGTGGGTATTCTCACGGTCTTACAAATCCAGATAAAAATAACAGTCTTTATCAGGCTGGTAATACAGCAATAGCAGCCTGGGCAAATGCCCTTAACAGTGCTATGTTGAGCTATTGTTTCATGATATCCGGCCATAACGACCTTTCAACAGCCTATAGAGATTCGGCCATAGTTGCATACAATTATGCCATAGCTTCACCGGATCCAATGCTCGATAATAGAGTTAGTGGAGTAAGGGGTAAGGATTTTAAAATGATGACCGCTGCATATCTTTATAATATAACCGGTGACACACACTATGAAGATATTATAAAGAAAGAAAGCATGGTTACTGCTCCTGATTCTGAAATATATCAAGATGGCTCACATAATCAGCTTTGGGGAACAGCCGCTTATTTGCTTACTAAGCAGTCTGTTAATTACCCTGAGCTTTTTGATAATATGAAATCATCCATTATCGCTGAAGCTAAAAATAAAGAAGCAGGTTTTGTAAACAAACGCCCATCGCGCCGGGGATATGCTCCGGAACAATCATGGGGGCAGACAGCCCAGGATATGCATAGAACGATTATTGCACATGCCGTAACTGATAATACTGAACAAAAATCAAGCTTTCTCGATGCCCTGCTGTTGGAAGCCGACTGGGGGCTCGGACGAAATCCGCTCAATAAAATTCAGATGACCACCGCAACTACAGAACTTGCAGACAAGCGCAGCTTTGAGAACATTTATACATCGGGGCGGAATGATGGCACCCCGGGGCTACATCCGGGCCATACACCCTACTTAAATACTGAGAGTTGGGGCGGGCAAATGGTTGGAAGTAATCCGGGTATTGTTTTTGAAAGATTCTATTATCCTGAGATTGATAACTGGCCGCATGCAGAGAAATACATCAATACCAGATTTATCTGGTGTCATTCCGAATTTACCCCTCGACAGACAATGAGAGGAAAGGCATTGTTATATGCTTATTTGTATGGACTCTACAAAAACAATAAACTGTAAAAAAAAAATTAAACAATGAAACCAAAAATAGCAGTAATAGGTAGTTCAAATACCGATATGATATGCCGTGTGCCCAATATTCCCCGGCCGGGAGAAACTATTTTGGGCAACGAGTTTTCTACCGTGCAGGGTGGTAAAGGTGCCAATCAGGCTGTGGCCGCAGCCCGTGCGGGTGGCGATGTAACTTTCATTGCCTGTGTGGGTAACGATACATTTGGTCAGCAGGCCATTGAGGCTTATCAAAAAGACGGTATAAACACTTCTTGTATACAAAAAATAAACGGGGTGTCAACTGGTGTGGCATTGATCAATGTGGCCGATTCGGGTGAGAACAGCATAGCAGTTGCACCTGGGGCTAATGCACATTTGTTGCCCGAAATGATTGAAAAATACAAGGATGTGGTTCTTACATCGGATATTGTGCTAATGCAATTGGAAATACCACTTGAAACTGTTTATCATGTTACCCGTTTGGCTTATAGTGCCAATATCCCCGTTGTTTTAAATCCGGCTCCTGCATGCGAAATAGATAAAGATATTTTGAAACTTTTTACACTGGTTACACCTAACGAGCATGAAGCAAGTTTGCTTTCGGGTTGTTGGCCTGAAGCTAAAAATGAAATTGAAAGTGCAATGGAAATCCAAAAACAAGGTGTTAAGTCTGTAATTGTTACAACTGGTAGCAAAGGGGCATATTACCTTGATGGTGAAAGCAGTGGTGTGGTTAAAGGTGTTAAAGTAAATGCCCTGGATACAACAGCTGCAGGAGATACATTTAACGGGTTTCTGGTAGTGGAACTGGCAAAAGGAAAAAGACTGCCCGGATCCATTGAATTAGCCAATAAGGCAGCAGCGCTATCCGTTACAAAAAGGGGGGCACAGCCTTCAATACCTTACATCAATGAATTGAATAACATCTAAATAATAATACGATGAAACGAATAGCTTTATTATTTCCGTTGCTAATACTGTTGTTAAGTTCTGCTGCGCAGAAGAAAATTATTTTCGATACCGATTTTGGCGGCGATGCCGATGATCTTGGTGCATTAGCCATGTTGCATGGTTTTGTAAACAACGGCGAATGCGACTTGTTGGCCGTTATGCTTTGGACAAACGAGAAGTATGCTGTTCCTGCTATAGATGCACTCAACCGCTATTATGGAAACCCTGATATTCCAATTGGTGTAAGGGCTGGGGGAACCCATGTGAGCGAAACTACCCATAACAAAATACTGGCCGATAATTTTCCTAATATATTAAAGTATGAAGATGTGCCATCAACTACTGAATTGTATAGGAAGGTTTTGGCTGAAAACGATGACAAAAGCATTATACTGGTTACGGTTGGGCCTTTGCTCAACATTAAATTGTTGCTTGAATCAGGTCCCTGCGAACACTCACCCTTGTCGGGTAAAGAGTTGATGAACTGTAAGATAAAGGAGATGGTTGTGATGGGAGGTCAGTTCCCAAGCGGTGATTGGGAGTGGAATTTTAACGGTGGAATGCCCGGTGTAACAAAATTTGTTTTTGAGCAGATAGACCTCCCCGTGGTGTTTTCGGGCTATGAAATAGGTGTAGTAATCAAAACCGGTGATGTGTTTAACGAAATTAATAAAAATCACCCATTGTACATTGGCTATTATCACTTTAGCGAACATGCTTCGTGGATGAGCGATTATTTCGTTGAAGGAAGGATTACTGCAAATTCAACTTACGACCAAACTGCAGTAATGTATGCTGTACGTGGCGGCCTGGGCGAATGGTGGGAGAAAGTTGAAGGTGGTTATAACAAACCCGACAACGATGGTGGCAATGTGTGGGTTGAAAGCGAAAAAACCAATCATACATACCTGAAGCTAATTGCCGAACCCGACGATATGGCTGATTTAATTGATTCGTTAATGCTGCATGATTTAATTATTGAATAAAACTCGCAGGTGCAACTTACTATGCCTTATACTGCTAATAAAAACAATAATATGAGGACTTTAAAAAGTATTATAGGAGGGTTGGTTGTAATTTTTGCATTATTCGTTACTCAATATTCCTATGCCCAAACGCTAACCCTTAGTGATAACAACCAGTACCTACAGTATGCTGAAGGAAAACCTTTTTTCTGGTTGGGCGATACAGCCTGGGAGTTGTTTCACCGTTTGAATCGTGAAGATGCAAAGATGTACCTCGAAGATCGTGCAGAAAAAGGTTTTACAGTTATACAGGCTGTTGTATTGGCCGAAATGTCCGGGCTGTCAGAACCAAATGCCTACGGTCACTTACCTCTAATTGACCGCGACCCTGCACAACCCAACGAAGCTTATTTTGAGCATGTTGATTTTATTGTTGATTATGCTGCAAAACTGGGACTCTTTGTGGGGATGCTGCCTACATGGGGAGATAAAGTGACCAATGAAAACGGTGGTGAGCCTGTGATATTTAATTCTGAAAATGCCAGATCATTTGGGGAGTTTCTTGGACAACGCTATAAAGAAAAGCCCATTGTCTGGATATTAGGAGGCGACCGTAATATTCATAACGATTATGAGCTTGAAGTGTGGCGTGCAATGGCAA
>JAGYOI010000079.1 GCA_018399395.1 Prolixibacteraceae bacterium | reverse complement strand
CGCCTTGCATTACATAGAATATCAACTTTTTACAAACAGGCTTTTTCAAAGATGCTTCGGCCATTACGGTATAAGCATCAAGTTGTCCGGTATATTTACCCGCATAAAAATCACTTTCGCTGTTCATAAACTGATTTTTCCCGCCCTGATAGGTTTTGTAATCTATCAGCACCAAATCGTTTTCGAGCTCTAATATAAGGTCTGCTTCACCTTTTATTACATGGCCGTCATTCTGCTTTTTTATCAGTGATAATTCCCGGTGTACTTTTACCGGTTTAAATTCATCTATGAAATTCTTTACCCCTGTTATCATCGAAAGTAAATCACCGGCAATGATTTTTGACGCTGCACCTGAGTTTATTAGCAATCTTTCCACTACAACCGGCAAATTGCTGTTATGCATCTGGTACAGCACATTATGCACCAGTGTTCCAAGTACGCTGTCCTCAACTTTACCATTAACACGAATGCGATAGCCCAGCTCCTTAACAATCGCTACCCCTCCTGTTTCTGCTGGCTCAGCCGGCTTTATCTTGCTGGGCGAAATATACAAGGGATCATTTTGGATGCGGTGCCCGGCTTTTTCAAACCACAGACCTGCATTTTTCTCTGGCTTTTCTTCTGCAATAAAAGCAGGTTCTGCAACATCAAATTCTGTTTTAGTAACCGCTACTTCAACACCACAATCATACAAATCAAGTTTTTGCTCACCCTGGGGCAAGCCCGCACATAAATTTTCGGGAGTATTTGCCACAAGCAATTTAAGCCATTTTGGTTCTTTCTTATTAAAAGTAGTAGTGATCAAGTAATCCCTGGCACGTGTCATTCCTACATAAAGCAGGCGTAGTTCTTCCTCACGTACTTTTTGCTCTTTCTGCTTATAGAATTCTTTTTCTGCCAGCCCGGTATCGTAAGCATTAAGGTTACCCTTAGCACCAAAAGGCCAAAAAGAAAATTGAATAAAACGGTTTTCAAGAGGCGCTTCCACCGTACTACCAACTGATGATTCAACGGTGGTTTTGAAAAGTTGCTTCAAGGCAAAATTGTTGCGATAATCGTTTGTGAGTTCACAAAGCATCACAACCGGCCATTCAAGCCCTTTTGATTTATGATAGGTCAATACATTAATTGCGTTTGCATTGTTTGAGGCGGCTTGCTTGTTGAATGCCCCGGAAGAAGCAAGATAAGCTGCAAAACCTGAAATGGTTTCACCTTTTCCCATCCTGATACAATGCTCATTGAACAAGTCGGCATAATGAATTATGTTTTGCAGATTAGCACGTCGCTGGTCTTCGTCTCCAAAAGCAGCTAACTGGCCGTAAAAATCCATATCGGCTATAATTTTCTGAACCAGATGTTTTACCGATAAATGCATACCCGATTGCCTGATCTTTTCAACAACACTAAAAACCGGATACCCGGTACCCCATTGTTTCAAATGGTCCCATCTTTCAGTAGAAGCGTCTTTCTTTTCCGGTGCATTTTTCATAAACTCAACCCGTTCGTTCAGAATATCAGCAACCGTTTTGTGTGTATCTTCTTTTGGAAATAAAAGCATCAGCTCCGAAATGGCGAGTGAATTGTATGGATCAATCAGCAATTGCAATACATTTATCATTATCCTGAATTCAACAGTGGCACTAAGGCCATCTGTTTCTGCACTGACTTCCATGCCCAACATGCGCAATTCTTGTGCTACTTTTACCACCTTCATATTCGTTCGGCACAAAATGGCCACATCACCCGGGCAAACATTTCTTTTTTTACCACTTTTTTTGTCCGTGATGGAGTAACCTTTATTCAACCAATCAATTAAGCAGCCACTCAAATAGTTAACCCACTGCTCGTTGTTACCACCTCTTTTGGCATTATTCGTAAAATGCCAGTGATGAATTGCCGCATCGCCTGTTTTTTCTTTTTGATCTTCCCTGACGGGAAGCAAGGAAACTGTTTCACCGGGTTTTAATGTTATGCTTCCGTCGTTTCGGAACTTTTCATTTACCCAGTTGCTCAAATCACTTGCTTTATCCTTTTCATCGTAACCCAACACATCTTCTTTTCTAATTTTCACCGGGGCTAACTGTGATGCAAGGGCATTGCTGTATAGCTTGTTGACCAAATCGACCAATGCTGGCCGCGATCGCCACGAACGTTTTAACAAACAAGCTTTGAGATTCTGTTCTTCATCTGACGTAGCAATCTTTTTGAATAAACCGTTTACCAATACCGGATCGGTACCCCTGAATCCATAAATGGCCTGTTTGGGGTCGCCCACCCAAATGCTTTCTTTCACAATGTCGGACAAAGTAAGAAAAATAGCCAGTTGCACCGGATTTGAATCCTGAAACTCATCCACCATCACCATTTTCACCGTATTTGAAACATCGTTGCGGACTTCATCATTGTTGAGTAATTCAAGAAACAAAGTTTCCATGTCGTTAAAATCGATCAGGCCATGACGCTTTTTGAATGCTTTAAATTCGAGAAGACTTTCACCGGCCAGTTTAAAAATCAGGCGGATATACCCTTCCAATTCTACATGAAAAGAATCGGAAGTGAAAAAATGAGAATATTGATTTACAAATTGATTGATATTGGCATTGACCCCTAAATCGGTTTTTTCTAACACCTCATTAGCCAGGTCAACGGCACTTAAAATATTGCCATAGCTGATGTTATACCGAATTTGATCTTCCAGTTTCTTCGCGTTCTTTTTCCGGGCGGCATTTCCTTTATCGGGCAAACCTTTAACACTTTCTATCAGGTCATCAATTTTTTTCCGAAGTTCGGGTTCTGTTAAGTCCAGTCCCGTTTGTTTTTGTTCAAACATTGTTTTGAACCATTCAACCGATGCACGGTAGCTCGGGCTGTTTTCCGACAAATCGGCGATATTGTTGGTTATGGCCTTGTCAATTACTTCTTTTACATGCTCCTGCCACTTAAAAGGATTAACAGCCGGAATGAAACCGCCTGCCTGAAATTCAAAAACACGGTTAAAACGGTTCAGGGCAACCATATCATCTGTGGTAGGAATATTGGCAATGGCATTTTTAAAATACACATCAACATCTTCTTCGGCCATCTCCTTGATGTTGGGCGACAAACCGGCCAAATACCAGTACTTGTTTAAATACTGATAGCCAACAGAATGCACGGTGCCAATATAAGCACTATCGAGCTTAAAAGCCTGATCAGGCAAACCATCCTGTAATAAACGGGTGCGGGCTTTTAACTTGATTTCCTCGGCAGCTTTGCGGGTAAAAGTGGTGAGTAATACTTCTCCGGCGTTGTATTTCTTTTCTTTAATATCCTGAGACAGCGTTTGCGTAAGTGTAAAGGTTTTTCCACTTCCTGCACCTGCATTTATAAAACGTATATTTTGCATTTTAAATATTTTTTGATTCATGGCCGGCAGATTGCTGTTTGCCTTTCCCCTAAAATTTTAACGAATTTTCCCTTTGAATAGATCAAGGTTGCTGTAATAATTCTTCTTTTTATTATTGCTGCTATCGGTTTCAAGCGGTATCAGATTACTTTCGCCGGTGGCCTTGAAATAATCCAGTTTCGATGCCGGTTCTTCCTCGCCCATTTCAACACAACCCCGGGAAAACTCATGGCGGCGATAAGTTATACTGTTGATTATTCGTTGCAGCATTTCGCTATTGGTGCTTACGCCACCGACTTTCACAACCCCCTCTCCATTAAAATCGTAACGGGTATAAAGCTTTCCGTCGTTTAACAGGAAAAAGCCTGTTTTAACATCCTTGTCACTTTCCATCTGCAGCAGTCCTCGATAAAGAATTAACTGAATATCTTTTTCTTCTTCGATCTTCGCAGCATATTTTTTGGATTTAAAAGTCCATTTCAAATCAAAAACGACCGGGTTACCGTGTTTATCTGTCAGCAATAAGTCCAGAAAGCCCCACAGCTCTCCAATTCCATTTACCACCCCCTCTTTTGAAATCTCGGCACCTTCAACTTTTAGTTGATTGGCACGAATAATATTCATCAGTACTTTCACCGACTTTATAAATTGTACTTCTGTTTCGTGAAGTTCAAAACGATTCTCGGGAAGTTGAAATTCGAGGCCACGCTGATTTACGCTCTGATAAAATATTTTCCTGATCTTTTCATCATCAAAAGAAGCTTCGGGGTTTTCCTTTAGTTCATTCATGATTTGCTCAACACCACCATGTGAAACTACCCCTTTCTGAATAAATAAATCAGGCAGCGAGATGGTACCCGAACCAGAGATCTTTGCCATATATTCAGCCACCCAATCAATAGGGTGCTGAATCATTTTCTCGATACTTGAAGGGCTTTCTTTTTTTCGTGTATGATATATTTTCAGTGAATCCACCCCTTCTATGTAAGCATTTGCTTCCGGTAAGTTCCGCTTTTTCTTATTTATCAACTTAATCGTGCCGCTCAAATATTGGCTGCATTCTTCTAATTGCGACTGGTCTATGATAACATCATCTATGTTGCCAATTGCTGCATCAACATCACCGGCAAGTGCATGAGGTACAGCTGCCTGTCCGCTAACCATTTCGGGAATCACAATAAGCAACTGTTTAGAGGCGGCCAAAACCCCTTTCAGCATATCCGAATACCTAAGCTGGTCGAGGTTTTCGGGCAAGTAAAGCATACAGCCATTCGACGATAAATATGCCCATTCTTCGCTATTCAAAAAAGCCAGCGGATATCCCGTTTGCCGACCATTTTGCCAGTTAATCCAACAAACGTGAGGTGTCTGTTGCGTAATAACACCGGGTGAACGAAACACCGTTGGACTCTCCTTTTGCTTTTGAAAATAACGGAACGAAGCCGGCTTGTATATCGTTTCGATCATACGGGAAAAACGAGCTTCGGTAATTTCCTCATCATCGGGCATATCATTCAGCTCACCCAGAAGGTTCCTGCAAAGCTGTCCCAAATAAGCAAATTGCTCCTTCTCCTCATCTTTTACCTTATTGTGTTCGAGGTGCGGATATTGATCGGCCCATTTTTTTAATGCACGATACCTGTTTCGGATATTGTGTATTGTGTTTTTATCCTCGCTATTAAAAGTCAGAAATGTATCAAGTGTACGTCTGCGGTTTTTCACAATTTGCTCATCATCGTTTTGTAGATACGTTGCGATAAATTTATTCCACTTATCGTTGTTGATGCCGGGCAATTCAGCCAACAAGGCAGACAGCCCCGATGACAGGTAACGCGGAAATGGCAAATAAGGCAGTTGCAGGTACGACAAGAGGTTTCTCACATCGAGCGGTGCAAAAAGCCCGGTACTTACCAGCTTAAATAACTGTATAATTTGTGGTGTAGCATTATAATTTACCGAACCCGAGGCGGCCAGCCCCGATGCAGCCAAACAACTATCGAACACAGCATTATCATCATTAAAAAACAAGGCCTTGTAGCCGTTTTTTATCTGATCGGCCAAAAAATCGCCGGCCACATAGTTGTCTTTCACGTGCAGGAAAATCAACGACCGGTCATCGTGCAACGATTGAAGTGTTACACCACCCTCCCCGTTCAGCAAAGCCTTTTGCAGCTTTTGTAAATTGCTGCTCCCGGTGGGAACAACTTCAAACAACTGTTCTTCTATTTTAACGTTAGCTGACAATTCATTGAACAGGTTATGGAAAAAAGGATGCAATAACGATTGTTTATCGTGAAGCACAACTTTGTTTACCAACAACTCAGCACCGGGTAAAAACTTCATAACCTGTTGCCAGCGGTCGGCCACTCCAAAACACTGCAGGCCATTCTTTTCGAAATCTTTCTCCACCGCCATAATGGTTGCCAGCCTGTAGGGCATTGGCATGGGCGGTGTAAGTTTTTTAACACCGGCAAAAATAAGTTCATCGCGCCATGCCAGCAAGCGTTCAGCCACAGCAAGCTCGTCCTGTTCAAACGATTGATTATAAAAAACTGTTGGATGCGTTGTTAAATGATTTTTTAATGCTTTTTTGTAGAGCAGGTTACGTTCGTCGTTATCGCAATAAACACCAGTTAGCCCCAGCTCCCTTTCAAGCAGGTTTAACAAGCCTGTTGCGCCTGCATAACGTTCGTTTGTATTCAGCTCCATATCTTCAGGCAAGGGGTAAACACCTTCATCAAAAGACGGCGAAAAATGTATGATCATAGTTAAGTTTTAGTTTTGCTGAATAAAAATATAAAAATATTAATCATTTAAAAAGCAACATTATAAATAAAGAAAATGAAACCTCATAAATCATTAAAAAATAATATTTCTAGTTAAAAAAGGAGTATAAATGGTTGACATTATATCAAAAAAAATACAAGAAGAATATAACACATTAATTGAAGATACTGAATCGTTTATTAATAGTGTAATAACAGAAAAATATATTGCTAATGATGAAAAT
>JAGYOI010000078.1 GCA_018399395.1 Prolixibacteraceae bacterium | reverse complement strand
GGTATTCTAACACTTTGTTAACGATGGGGTGTTTGTCGGTAAGCCTTACCAATACTTCCTCGTTGGTTGAGTATTGTTTGGTTTTTGTTTTTTTCGCGTTGCTGTCGATTTTAAGTTTATCGAAAAGCACAACGCCAAGTTGTTTGGGCGATGAGATTAAAAAATCTGTTCCGGCGAGTTTATGTATTTCTTTCTCAAGTTCGGCTATTTGTTTTTTTAATTTTTCGGCATAATCTTTCAGGGCATCGGGGTCGATTTTCACCCCGTTGATTTCCATTGAAACCAACACGGGTATCAGTGGCATTTCCATGTCACTGAACAAGCTGTTGAGTTCGTATTTTTCAAGTTCTTTCTCTAACTCGTGCCTCAGTTGGAGGGTAAGGTCGGCATCTTCGCAAGCATACTCAACCAGTTTATCATCGTCAACCGAACGCATGGTGCGCTGGTTTTTGCCTTTTGCCCCGATAAGGTTTTCGGTAGGTACTTTTTTGTAGTTGAGATATAATTCGGTCAGGAAATCGAGGTTGTGCCTTAGTTCGGGCTGAATAAGATAATGCGCAATCATGGTATCGAATAACTTTCCTTTTACTTCGATTCCATAATTCGCCATCATTAGCATGTCGTATTTTATGTTCTGGCCTGTTTTTTCAATGTTTTCATCTTCAAAAATCAGCCTGAATTCTTCAACTATCTTTTGAGCCTCGTCACGGTTTTCGGGCAACATCACACAATAAGCCTCATGTGGTTTTATGGCAAATGATATGCAAACCAACTCTGCTTCGTGTGGATTTAGGCCTGTGGTTTCGGTGTCGAAGCAAAACGATGGGGATACAGCCAGTTCGGCACGTAATGAAGCCCGCTGTGATTCGTTTTCAACTTTAAAATACTGGTGTTTAACCGAGTCAATGGTTTCATAATTTTTTGATGAAGCTACACCTTCATTATCGGCATTGCCAAATAATGAGCCTTGTGTGGCTTCTTCGGAAGTTGATTTTCCGTTTCCGTTAATTTTTTTCGCGTGGGTCCTGAATTCAAGGGTTTCGTATATCGAAAGCAGTTTTTCTTTATCGGGTCCTTGTTTTTTCATTTTGTCAAAATCGACATCAACCGGGGCTTCGCGATCGATAACCACCAGTTTGCGGGAGAGATAAACCTGCTCTTTATTTTCGATGAGCCGTTCTTTTTGTTTTCCTTTTAACTGGTCGATGTTTTCGTATAAGCCTTCGATACTTTTATATTCGCTAATTAGTTTGATGGCTGTTTTGGGGCCAATGCCGGGGCATCCGGGAATGTTGTCGGACGAGTCGCCCATGAGCCCGAGTATATCGATTACCTGATCGGGGGTATCGATTTCGAAGTTCTTTTTTACTTCGTCTACGCCCCATACTTCGGCTTTGTTCCCCGACTTTGCCGGCTTGTACATGTAGGTATTTTCATCAACAAGCTGTGCATAGTCTTTATCGGGGGTCATCATGTATGTAGTGAAGCCGTTTTGGGCAGCCTGTTGGGCCAGTGTCCCTATTACGTCGTCGGCTTCGTAACCTTCTTTCTCCAGTATTGGTATGTTATGTGCTTTGATGATGTCGCGGATGTAGGGTATGGCATTCCGGATGTCTTCGGGCATTTGTTCGCGGTTAGCTTTGTACTCGGGGTACATCTCGTGCCTGAAGGTGTCGGCGTGTACGTCGAACACAACGGCGATATGCGACATTTCTTCGGTTGATAAAACTTGTTCGAGGGTGTTTGTGAACCCCAGTATTGCCGATGTATTTAAACCTTTCGAGTTGAACCTGGGGTTGCGGATAAAGGCAAAGTATGAACGGTAAATCAATGCATAAGCATCGAGCAAAAAGAGTTTTTTGTTTTTTTGTTTAGTTTCCATAGGTTATTGATTGTCATCATCATTCCATTCAGCGTTGGAAGTTGTTGTTTCGTACAAAACTACTTTTTTCAGGATGATTCCTTCGGGTAGTTTAGGCTTTATTTTTTCAACAATCCACAAAACAAGATTTTCACAAGTGGGCTGAAAGTTAAATATAAAGTGCCGTTCGAACATCTCACCCAGCGTTTCAAGTTGTTTTTGTGGTGCTTTTTCGTATATGGCCATCGAGTGGTCAAGTTTATCAACTATTTCATCTTTTACAATACGTTTCAGGTCGCCAAAATCGATAACCATGCCGTTTTTTTTATTCTCGGGGTCGTTTATGGGTTCGCCCATTACCGTAACATATAATTGGTAAGTGTGCCCGTGTATATTTTTGCACAGTCCGTCGTAATTCCAAAGGGCATGTGCCATCTCAAAATCATAGAATTTTGTAACGCGTACTTTATCTGTCATTTTTATTAAATTTTGAATACTGTTAATGTAATAGAATAAACAAACGGGGAGCAAAAAGGTTAATATGCAGTACTTTTGATGGGGTAATTAATCCTGACAGGCGCATGATTTAACACATTCAATCATTTGCCCAAGTACTTTGTGTTTCGAAAAATAGTACGTGTTTTTACCGTTTCGTTTTGAACAAAGAATGCCTTTGTCCTTCAGGATGCCCAAATGGTGTGAAGCCGTCGATTGTTCAATATCGAGGAGCTCATGTATTTGTGTCACTGTTAACTCTTCGCCATTCTTCAATAAATCTAATATTGATATGCGCAAAGGGTGGGCCATCGCTTTTAGCATTGCTGCCGCTTTGTTCAGACTATTTTCATCAAATTCTTGTGTTGACATGGTATTCAATTTAAACCACAAATTTATAAATATTCCATAAAGAATATATTTTACTGAAATAAATAGATAAACTAATAGCCTTTTTGATGGTTATTTTAGGATAAGCGTCAATATTGGCTCTTAAATTTTTACTTTTGGGCTTTCAAATATCATGTCGAAATTAGAAAAAATAAAAAAACCGGTTGCTGAAGAGCTGAAAGATTTTGAACAATTTTTCAGGGAAACAGCACGTTCGGATATTGCATTGCTTAATACAATAGTTAATTATTTGGTGCGCCGCAAGGGTAAGCAGATAAGGCCGTTATTCGTTTTTTTGTCGGCAAAAATGCATGGCGAAATCAACCGGAGTACTTATCTGGCAGCCACTTCAATTGAGTTGCTCCATTCGGCAACCCTGGTTCACGACGATGTGATTGACGAATCGTATGAACGGCGCGATGCTTTTTCGATAAATGCCCTTTGGAAGAATAAATATGCGGTGTTAATTGGCGATTTTTTACTTTCTAAAGGCTTGTTGATTGCAACCAAGGAGAAGGAATATGAAACGCTTGATATTATTTCGCGGGCAGTGAAAGAAACCATCGAAGGTGAATTGCTGCAAAGCGAAAAAAGCCGTAAGCTCGATATTGATGAAGCTTCTTATTTTGAAATTATCTCGAAAAAAACCGCTTCTTTGATTGGCACGAGCCTGGCGGTAGGAACGCACTCGGTAAAAAAAGATACAGAGGTGATAGAAGAGATGCGCGCTATTGGTGTTTTGGCCGGCATCGCTTTTCAAATTCGCGATGATATTTTCGATTACGAAGAAAAAGGCATCATTGGTAAGCCTATTGGCAACGATATAAAAGAACAAAAAATCACTTTGCCGCTAATCCATGTTTTAAATTCTTCGGGTAAAAAAGAACAAAAGCGGATCATTAATATTGTAAAGAAGAAAAATCACCAGAAGCAGGAGGTTGAAGAGCTAATAGGCTTAGTGCGCCGGAATGGCGGAATTGAGTACGCCACGGAAATGATGAACCATTATTGCGAAAAGGCAATTGAGCGATTGAATAAATTTCCCGAAAATGAAGCGCAAATTGCTTTAAGTGATTTGTTCAGGTATATCATAAAGCGCAAAAAATAAGAGCAGCCCCGTTGGAACTGCTCTTTAAATAGCCATGAAAACACAAACTTTATCAAAAATAAAGTTATACGGTTAATATCTCTTTCTCTTTAGCTTCAAGAATTACGTCAGCTTTTTTCGAGAATTGATTTGTAATTTCCTGTACTTTATCGAGGCCGTCTTTTTCAAGATCTTCCGATAAGCCTTCTTTTAGTAATTTTTTGAGCTGGTCGTTCGCGTCGCGGCGGGCGTTGCGGATACTCACTTTAGCGGCTTCACCTTCTTTGTGTGCTTCTTTTACAAGTGATTGGCGGCGCTCTTCGGTTAACGGTGGGATAAAAATACGTATTAAATCGCCATTGTTGTCGGGGTTAAAGCCCAGGTTGGCATTGATTATTGCCTTTTCTATCGGGGCTATCATGCCTTTTTCCCAAGGCTGCACAACAATAGTTTTGGCGTCGGGCGTGGTGATACTCGCGGTTTGGGCAAGGGGTGTCATCGTTCCGTAATATTCAACCATTACACTGTCGAGCATACGCGGCGAAGCTTTGCCGGCACGTAAATGACCCAGTTCTTTCTCAAGGTGTTCAATCGCTGACTTCATTTGGTCAGAAGCCATGTCGATAATCATGTCAACTTCTTCGTTCATATATTTAGTGTATGTTTTTATTCGCGTTACGACAAATTTAGAAAAAAAACGTATAGAACGAAATAATCGTTTTCTTTTTGTTGGAAAACATATCATCAAATGTTTTTATATTTTTGGCATTTGAAAGCTGAAAAATATGATAGGAATACATAAATACAAGCATCCATTGTCGAAACTTGGTGTTGTGGCATTAATCGCACTTGTTTCTTTATTTTTGTCGATGATTATAGCTGCTGTTACGGCTATTCCGTTTTTTGGAATGGAAGCCTTTAGCGGCATGATGGGCGGGGGGTTAACGTACGACGAATCAAATATTGGCGTATTGAAATATTTTCAGCTTTGGCAATCGTTGGGTTTGTTTATTATACCAGCACTTCTTTTGGCTCTGCTATTTGGAGATTCAATAAAAAAATATTTAAAACTGAATAAACGGGTTTTTTTAGGCAGCGCAATCCTTGTTTCTTTCATCGTTATCGCGTTTAGTCCATTTATCAGTTATGTTGGCATAATGAATGCCGATATGGAACTGCCGCAATGGCTCGAAGGGCTCGAACGCTGGATGCGGCAGAGCGAAGACCAGGCAGGCATGCTGACAGAATTGTTTGTAAAGGCCGATAGTATCGGTGTTCTTTTTTATAATATTTTTCTGATTGCGCTCATACCTGCAATTGGTGAAGAATTCCTTTTCAGGGGTGTTGTACAGCGAATATTTCATGAGTGGACAAAAAATAAACATGTGGCAATTTGGATTTCTGCCATTTTGTTTAGCGCACTGCACTTGCAATTTTATGGTTTTATCCCAAGGGCATTGTTGGGGGCATTATTTGGTTACATGTTTGTGTGGAGCGGAAACTTATGGTTGCCGGTGATTGCCCATTTTGTTAATAATGCCGTAGCCGTAATGGCTTATTATTTTTATGAGACCGGTGATTTAAAAGCCGACCCGGAAACACTTGGTGCCAACATGGATTATGCCTGGGTGGCTGCAACATTTAGTTTGGTGGCTGTAGTGGCTTTGATGGCTTATTTTAAGATTAAAGAAGAGAAAAAACACTCAGAAATTGAACTCAGGTTGTAGCTGCTTAGCTTCTAATTTTTTCTTTTCCGATTTCCGAAATACATAAACAACACCATAGTTCTCACAGAGGGCACGTTTTTTTGTGTCGGGCAACGGTTGTAATTTCTGCTCTACTTCGTTCCAGATATTCTGGATAAGTTTATCGGCTTCGTTTCTCAGGTTGTTTACCTGTTGTGAGTTGCGGTCGGTTGTTGTTTGCAGTGTTTTCTGAAAATGATAGGCCTCGGTGTATTTCTCGTAATTCACTTTTACCAGTGCAATTGATGGATTGTAAATGGGGCTGCCGCCATTCTGGATTCTTTTTTGGTCGCCTTCAATCATTTTTTTGCCCCACTCGAGCAAATCTTTTTCTGCATTTAACGGTGGTAATGTATTCTTGTATTTTGACAATTCGTAAAACCCGCGGATTTCGGGTTTCAGTTCACCCCTGGCAATGGCCATGTTCATTACCTGAATAAAATGTGAAATGTATAAACGGGCCTTGCGTTGTAGTTCAGTGTATTGTTTGTTTTTTGCAACCTGGTTGTTTTTAGCAGCATCGAGGTTGATAATGGTTTGCTGAAATCGTGGCAAAAAAACTTTAAGCTCAGTTGCAGAATGTTCAGAAACCGCCCTTTCTTCAGGCTTCACTTTTGCAATTTGCTCCTGGCATTTTTCGAGTGCCCTTAAACGGGCTTTGTCAGTTGTGGGTAAACGACGGTATGGCATGATTTGTATTTTGCTGCGAAAGTATGCTTATTTTAATTTATTGTCAACCATTCGCAGGGCGACTTGTTAAAAACTTTTCAACAGGTGGCATGATTTTAAAAAGAGTGATTGGCGGTAACTATAAATTTTGTAATTTTATATCAGGAGAG
>JAGYOI010000077.1 GCA_018399395.1 Prolixibacteraceae bacterium | reverse complement strand
TATTACAATAAAGACAGTACACCCGTAAAAGTCTTTTCAAAGGTTGTGGAAGACGAAGAACTACCACCTGAATATTTTTTCAGGTCCTATTTGTCAATGCCCAAGCTTGAACGCCTTGCATTAAAAAAATGCAAAGGCAAAATCCTTGATGTCGGAGCCGGTGCAGGTTGCCATTCATTATACCTGCAAAAAAACAAATACGATGTTACGGCCCTCGAAACATCAACCTATTGTTGCGATGTTATGTCGAAACAAAAAATCAGGAAAGTCATTAATTCAGATATCCTGTCATTCAACAATGAAAAGTTTGACACCATTTTATTGATGATGAACGGCATTGGCATAGCTGGCACCCTAAGTGGGCTAAACACACTGCTCGGGCATTTAAAAACATTATTAAACAAATCAGGGCAAATTATTCTCGATTCTTCCGATTTAATATATCTGTTTGAACAAGAAGATGGCACATTTATTCTCGACATCAATGCCAGTCAGTATTACGGAGAAATCGATTACCAATTAAAATACAAAGACATCACTGGTAATACATTCTCCTGGTTATTTGCAGATCACGTTATTTTGACAGATATTGCAGAACAAAACGGGTTCAAAACTTCAATTATTGAATATGGCCCTCACTACGATTATCTCGCACAACTTATAATAAAGTAACCATGAACTACAGAAATCTAACAAACACAGAAATTGACCAATTGAAGCACCAAATGTGTTCAAGTGAAAAATGGGAAAAAGTTCTCGTATCTAACAATTTCAACCCCGAAAATATTGTCAATACCCATTTCGCGGGTGAAGTTAAAATTGGGGAGCAAAATGAAAAAGTAAAACTTTATGGCGGAATAAAACGCCATTCGGGCATTTATAATTCAACTTTGCACAACTGCACTATTGGCAACAACTGTTACATTAACTACATTAAAAATTACATATCGAATTATAATATCGACGACAATGTTATCATTAACAATGTACAATTGATAGCTAACGAGGGTAAAAACACCTTTGGCAATGCCGAAAAAATTGCCGTACTCGATGAATCGGGCGGTAGGGAAATCATGATGTACGATAATCTCTCGGCACAGATGGCTTACATTATAACCTTGTACCGCTACCGGCCAATATTAATTAACAAACTTGAGTCGTTAATCTCCCAATATGCCCAGACAAAAAAATCGGAGCGCGGCTATATTGGCAAAAAATGCCGCATCATAAATACCGGCGAAATAAAAAATGCACACATAGGCGACCATGTAATAATTGAGGGTTCAAGGTTAATTGAAAACGGCTCGATAATAAGCAATGTCCATGCACCGGTTAAAATTGGCAATGATGTTATTATGAAAAAATTCATCATTCAATCGGGCAGCAGCGTAAATGAAGGTGTAATAATTGATAAATGCTATGTTGGACAAGGCTGTGAACTTGGGAAAAACTACTCGGCCGAAAATTCAGTCTTCTTTTCAAATTGTCAGGGTTTTCATGGTGAAGCCTGTTCTATTTTTGCCGGACCTTACACCGTAACCCACCACAAATCAACCTTGCTTATTGCTGGTATGTTTTCATTTTTAAATGCCGGATCAGGTTCCAACCAGAGCAATCATATGTATAAGCTAGGCCCCATACACCAGGGCATTGTTGAGCGGGGTTCGAAAACAACCAGCGACTCGTACCTGTTATGGCCAGCCAAAATTGGCCCTTTCACTTTAATTATGGGGCGCCATTATAAAAACTCCGACACCTCCGATATGCCATTCTCCTACTTGATTGAGAATAAAGATAAATCGTGGCTGGCCCCCGGTGTAAACCTGAAAAGTGTAGGTACCATACGCGATGCCATGAAATGGCCAAAACGTGATAAACGTAAAGATCCCAATCTGATTGACAATATCAATTATAACCTGTTAAGCCCCTTTACCATTCAAAAAATGCTCAATGCTGTTGACATTCTTGAAAACCTCCGTAAAGTATCAGGTGAATCGTCAAATGAGTATGTTTATAATAACACTTCAATATCATCATCGGCACTTAAAAAAGGAATTGACCTTTATAACATTGGAATTGACAAATTTCTGGGGAACTCTGTCATCACCAGGTTAAACGGTTATGAATTAAATTCACCTGAAGACCTTGTTAACGCTTTAAAAACAGATTGCGAAAACGGTAAAGGCACCTGGGTTGACATTGCCGGTTTGATTTGTCCAAAATCTGAGTTGGACAAAATACTCGACGAAGTAGAAGATGGCCGGATTAACGATCTTCAGACCATTGAAAACAGATTCAAACAATTACATGCTTCGTATTATGATATCGAATGGTGCTGGTCGGCACAATTATTAGAAAAAAGACTAAACAAAGCAATTGACGATATTACCCCTGAAGATATTATAGAATTGGTTAAACGATGGAAAGAAAGTGTTGTAGGGCTAGACAACATGCTTTACAACGATGCAAAAAAAGAGTTCAGGCTTAGTGCCATGACCGGTTTTGGTGCCGATGGTGACGACCAAACGCGACAGGAAGATTTCGAGATGGTAAGGGGCAGTTTTGAAACCAACAGCTTTGTTCAGGAAATAAAATCACACATCGAACGAAAATCGAACCTTGGCGACCGCGTTATCAAACAAGTTGAGAAATGCATAACAACAGATCGTTAGATTTCAGACATGAGACAATAGACAAAGACAGCTCTAGTAAAAAAATAAATAGCCAACAAAAATCGCGGTTATTATACCTGCAAAATCAGCAATCAAACCACACGCAACAGCATGCCGGGTATTTTTTATACCTACAGAACCAAAATACACGGCTAAAACATAAAACGTAGTATCAGTTGAGCCTTGAAAAGTAGAGGCCAGCCGCCCAATGAAGGAGTCGGCGCCATGGGTGTTCATAGCATCAATCATCATACCCCTGGCGCCGCTTCCGCTTAAGGGCTTCATGAATGCAGTGGGCAGGGCTTCTACAAAATCGGTATTAAAACCGGCAGACCGTACAGCCCATTCAATGCCGGCAATTAAATATTCCATGGCACCTGAAGCCCTGAAAACACCAATGGCAACTAAAATAGCTATTAAATATGGTATAATTTTTACTGCCGTCTTAAATCCATCTTTGGCACCGTCAATAAAAGCATCATACACGTTTACCTTTTTCCTTAAAGCCAACAGTATAAAACTGATAATTACACTAAAAAGGATAAAGCTACTGGCCACGTTCGATATAACCTGTATTTGATCCTGAGTGAGGGTCGAAAAATACCAGATAAGCCCTAAAATAAAGGCAGTCATCCCACCCAGCCAGCTTAATACCACTTTGTTAAATAAATTTATACGCTGATAAATTGCAACCGATATCAATCCGGCAAGTGTTGAAAAGAAAGTGGTAATGAGCAAGGGGATAAAAATATCGGTAGGATTTACCGCCCCTAACTGAGCCCGGTATACCATTATTGAAACCGGAATAAGGGTCAAACCCGAGGTATTGAGCACTAAAAACATAATTTGGGCATTCGATGCCGTATCTTTTTTCGGGTTCGATGCCTGCATCTCCTTCATGGCCTCAAGCCCCATGGGGGTTGCCGCGTTATCAAGGTTTAACATATTAGCGGCAATATTCATGGTTATGGCGCCATAAGCAGGATGATTTTTTCCCAGTTCGGGAAATATTTTTTGAAAAAAGGGACCAATTACGCGAGATAAAATGTTTACAATACCACCTTTCTCCCCTACTTTCATAATCCCCATCCACAAAGTAAGTACCCCGGTTAACCCCAGCGATATTTCAAAACCGGTTTTTGCCATGTCGAAAGTTGAATTTACCATTGCAGTAAACACTTCAACATCCTGCAAAATGATAAGCTTTATTAACGCTACAACAAACGCGATTAAGAAAAAGAATATAAAAACATAATTTAAAGCCATAAAAATATTCCTGCGTTAGATTTTTATATATTTACCAAAACTAAAAAAAAATACGTTCCAAATCAGTCGCTACGTATATCTGTTTAATATTTAATGATTGCATATTCAAAAAAGCTTGAAAAATGATCGTAAAACGCAACACAATTATTGTACTTTTAATAACATGCCTTTTCTCAATCCATCATGCATCGGCTAAAAATAAATATCACGTTGGAATAGCTATGGGCTCTACATTTCCGCTTGCTAATTTTGGAGAAAACAATCCATTAATAAACAATGCTGGTTTTGCCCGACCGGGTTTTACCATGAATTTCGACGGCGACTATTTTGTTCATAACCGGCTGGCACTTTCGGCCCGTTTTCATTTCGGACAAACAACAACCAATAACGATGCAACATACAATTGGCTGAAAAATGTGACATCAGATTACCTCAGTGAGGACAATGATTCATTGCGCAGCAACATTGGAAATTGGTACTGGTCATCACCTCTGGTAGGTATAAAAGCGAACTACCCCATTATTCTGAATAAAATATACATCGACGGAGGTATATTCAGCGGGCTTAATATTAGTCACCCTTCGTCGCAAAACCTTCGGGCCATCAACAAAACAACAAACAAAGAAATATATTCAGAGAACAACACCAATGCTATTTACAGCCTTCCGCTCATGCTTGAAGCCGGAATACGGGTTTCGGTTAATCAAAATATACAATTAAAATTACAAACGAGTTATTACCGGGCTAAAAGTAATTACGAACACTACATCTACGCCATTTCACCCGGTGCATCGGATATTGAAGAGCTAGAATCATTTTATGTGAAAAATACAATAGAAGCCATAAACTTGTCGTTAGGGTTAGTTTATGTTTTATAAGACCGGGAAGTACAGTCTCATCCCTAAAATCTAACGATCTGTTGAGATACTTAACCCTCAATTAAGATAAGAGAACTAACACCCTGTTTACCTGACTACAAACACACATAATAAACAAAATAATTTGTTTTATAAAATAACATCCAACATAACACCCTTGTTGTCATAACAAGCTGTATTTGTATATCTTACAAGAATACAAACCTTTAATGTTTTACAATAATTAATTTATAATTTTACAAAAACAAGCGCTTCAATTTTCTTTTGTGCTTTATTCGTTATAGTTTTGCGGGACATGATGCAGAAAACAAAAGAAACAAGCACATATCACTTCATAAATAGACACTTCCTGATGTTAAAAGTTCAATCAGGAAGATATGTACCTCCTACGCTTTTTTAAACTATCCTCAAATCTGAACAATTCTTATTTCAAAAGGTTATAAGCTTTGTTAAAGTTTGTTAAGGTTCGAATATTTTTTTATTAACCAAAAATGATACATATGAATTTAAAAAGAAGTTTACTACTTATTTTTATTTTAGCATCAATTAACGCGTTTTCGCAAAAAGAAGACTACGTTAAATTCGGAGGAGCACTTCGTTTTAACGTTTTCAACAAAAGTTGGGTAGATAATGCGACCCAACCAGAAGCCACATTAGACACATGGAGACTTAATGTAGATGCCCGCACAGCAGGTGTTGACTTAAGTTTTGAGTATCGTTTCTATCCTACATCTGGTAATTCACATTTTTTACATCATGGTTACCTGGGTTATGGATTTGGTGATGACCTTTACATGAAACTGGGTGTTTCTCAGGTTCCTTTCGGAATTACGAAGTATGCATCACACTCATGGTGGTTCCAAATCCCTTATTATGTAGGTTTAGAGGATGACTACGACATGGGTATTAAGTTTGACTATACCGGAATTGATAACTTAAAATTCAGTTTCGCTTATTTCCGTCAGCCCGAATTTAACGGTGGAGCCAGTGCAGGATTAGACGCAAACGCTTCACGTTATTCTTACGACATTACACCAATTGCTCCAACTAAAGATGAGGATGGAAATGTTACAGATACTGGAGCTTCTATACGTGAATTAAATCAATTTAATGTCCGTGCCGCATACAACATTACAGAAAGTGTTGAAGTTGGTGTTTCAGGTCAGTTTGGTGGAATTTACAACGATGTTTTGGAAGAAAGCGAAATGTCAACTGCTTTTGCAGGCCACGTAGTTGCAAACATTGGAGGCTTTAACTTTAAAGGTGAATACGTTTATTATAACTATGCAGCAAAAGATAATGATGGAAACACACTTGACAAGCTGCAAATGGGTGCCTATGCATACAACTACAACGTAGCTGCCGAAGCTAATATGGTTGTAGCCGGTCTTGCATATTCTATCCCCGTTGAATGGGGTCCAATATCAAATCTGCAACCTTATGTTGATTATTCAGTAATAAACAAATCTGCAGCAGGTTTTGAACCAACGCAACACCTTGTTCCCGGTATGCTTATTACAGCAGGTAGCATTTACACCTATGTTGATTATGCCATGGGACAAAACAATGCATGGTTAGGCAATCAATGGACCAACGGATTAGCAGAAGGACAAGCTGATGCTGATTGGGAAAGCCGTTTCAATATCAACATTGGTTACTACTTTTAATAACAGAACTTAAAGCTAATGAGTAAAATAGAAGTTAAAGACCTGTATCTTATATTTGGTAACAATACCAAAAAGGCGCTTGAACTCATAAAAGAG
>JAGYOI010000076.1 GCA_018399395.1 Prolixibacteraceae bacterium | reverse complement strand
ATACAACACCTTTATTCAAATCTTCGGCACTTATTTGAGATACTGCCCCTGTCTTGTCTGTTTTCTTTTGTGTTCCATAACCTATAACAACTACCTCTCCAATGTCTTCAACTTCCATAGAGAGTTGAACATCTATGGTGCTTTGATCTGAGACATTTATTTTTTGGGTATTGTACCCTATGTATGAAAATACTAATGTTTTTCCTTTATCTACATCAATTGAGTATTCACCTTCAAAATTTGTTGTTGTTCCGGTTGTTGTCCCTTCAATTACAACGGTTACCCCCGGTAAGGGTTCGTCCGAATCGGCATCGGTAACCACACCGTTAATGGTTTTTTGTTGTGCAAATGTTGTTTGCACCAAAACCATTGCAAGCATTAGTAAAGCGATACGTAATTTTGCAAATTTAGATTTCATTTTTTCTTGTTTTAATGTTTCGTAATGTGTAATACATTTTTTTTCTTTCATTTTTTCAAATGATCATTGTGTTTTTATTAAAATATGACAATTCGAAAATGGTAATTGGCTTTTCTATTGGTCATCTTTGATTAAAACTTTTAGCAATATAAAACAATCCAATGCATAAAATCCAATAAAAACAGCAGGTTAAGCGTAAAAAAAGACCGCAATCGTTTGCGGAATCGTTTGCGGTGAACATGTTTTTCAACATGTTGTTTTTTAAAACATTTTTAGCATCTGATATTATGATAATAATGTTGCTCCTTAAACTTCTTTTTAATTCAGAAAATTGTTATCTTTAAATTCAGAACATGAGTTTATGAGAAGTAATCAAATCACCATAAAAGATATTGCGCGGGAATTGGGGATATCGCCATCAACTGTGTCAAGAGCATTAAAAGATCACCCCGATATTAGTCATGACACGAAAAAAGCGGTTAAAGATCTGGCTCAGAGCCTTAATTACCAGCCGAATGCTATTGCTTTAAGTTTGAAACATTCAAAAAGTTCAACAATCGGTGTGATTATTCCTGAAACGGTGCATTTCTTTTTCTCATCGGTTATAAGTGGTATCGAGGATGTAGCTTATGATTCGGGCTATAATATAATGATATGCCAAAGTAACGAATTGTACGACCGGGAAAAATCGAACGCCAACATGCTGTATTCGAACCGGGTAGATGGATTGTTGGTTTCTGTGTCGAAAGAAACACGTGATTTTCGCCACTTAAGTTTTTTTCAGGAGAACAATATACCGGTAGTGTTCTTCGATCGCAGTTCCGATGCTTTCCCATGCGACCAAATTGTAATTGATGATTATGCAGCGGCATATAGTATTACCGAGTACTTAATAAGCCGGGGGTATAAAAAGCTTATTCATCTGGCAGCACCTCAGAACCTTGAGATTGGTTATAAACGGAGGAAAGGATTTCAGGATGCCCTTTTCAACCATGGCTTGCCTTTTAGTGAGGATCTGATTTATTATGCCGATAAGTTTGAAAGCGCTGTAGAAAGTATTGAACGTATTGTTCGTTCAAACAAACTTCCCGACGGTATTTTTGCAGTGAACGATCTTACTGCACTTGGTGCACTGAGTGTACTTAGAAAAAATAACATAAAGGTTCCCGATGACATTGGCCTTGCAGGTTTTGGGAACGGGCAAAATGCTGTATTGAGCGATCCGCCTTTAACAACAATCGACCAAAATGGCTATGAAATGGGAAAAAAGGCAGCTGAAGTATTATTATATCGTATAAATAATAGCCTTGAAAATTTTAAACCGGTGAAACATGTTGTTGAAACGGAATTAATTGTGCGTAATTCAACTTTATAGAATTTTTTTTATTTTTTTATGCAACAACACCGCAAACGTTTGAAATGCTGTCCCCCGATGTTTTAATCATGCTTAAAGTAGCGTGAATTAAGCTTTCCATGCAGGTGAGGGGTTGCAACTTATATCTATATTTCATACTTTTGAATTGGTAATTGAGCTTCTTAATAGGAATTGTCATTGGCAATATCCTTATCATTTGATTAAAACTACACTTAGTCAGGCGTATGTTAATACGCTGTTGTATTCATTTATAAAACATACTGGAAAATGAGTAAAAAGCCACGTCTCAGCTTTTGGCAAATCTGGAACATGAGTTTTGGATTTTTGGGTATTCAGTTTGGGTTTGCCCTGCAGAATGCTAACGTTAGCCGTATATTTCAAACCCTGGGAGCCGAAGTCGACAATCTGGCAATCTTATGGATTGCTGCTCCTGTTACAGGATTAATTATTCAGCCCATTGTTGGGCATTACAGTGACAAAACCTGGACCAAGCTGGGGCGGAGGAGGCCATATTTTTTAGCGGGTGCAATACTCGCTTCATTGGCCTTGTTTGTTATGCCCAACTCCCCGATGTTGTGGGTTGCAGCAGGCATGCTCTGGATTATGGATGCCTCGATAAATATCTCGATGGAGCCGTTCAGGGCGTTTGTAGGCGACATGTTACCACATCAGCAACGTACAATGGGCTTTGCCATGCAGAGCTTTTTCATTGGGCTGGGGGCCGTAGTTGCTTCGGCTTTACCGTATATGCTCACCAATTGGTTCAATATCTCTAATATTGCCGAGATTGAGGGGCAGGTGCCACCATCGGTGAAATGGGCTTTTTATATTGGTGGTGCCGTATTTTTCCTTTCGGTACTGGTTACCATATTAACAACGAAAGAGTATTCTAATGAAGAATTGAGAGAATTTGAGAAAGCTGATGTTGAAGGGGAAGATAATGCTTCACAAAGCACATATAACGATCCGGTTGACCCTCCGGTAGCAAACCCGCTATTTGCTAAATCAGGTACAATATTTGGTGTCATTGGCATAGTCCTTTTACTGATCACCTATTTTCTTAAACTTGAAAAGGAGCTTTATATCGTAGGAGGTCTGCTTACCTTGTTCGGTATATTGATGTTCTTTTCAATATACTTGAAGAACAGGGGGCAATCCACCAACGTGTTGGTCGAAGTTTTTTCTGATTTGCTCAGAATGCCCGTCACAATGAAGCAACTGGCAGTTGTTCAGTTTTTTACATGGATGGGGCTTTTCGCGATGTGGATTTACACAACTGCCGGGGTCACCAGCCATATTTTGGGAACATACGACACGAACTCAGTACTTTATAATGAAGGTGCAGACTGGGTGGGTGTCCTTTTTGGAATCTATAGCGGTGTTGCTGCATTGTTCGCGTTTTTGTTGCCAGTATTGGCAAAATACACAAGCCGAAAGTTTACACATGCTCTTTGTCTTTTGCTGGGAGCTGCCGGACTAATATCCCTGTACTTTTTTAGTAATATCGACCATCTGTGGATTCCTATGATTGGTATCGGTATTGCCTGGGCTTCAATTTTGTCATTGCCCTATGCTATTTTAACCGGTTCATTGCCTTCGCATAAGATGGGTGTGTACATGGGGATTTTCAACTTTTTTATTGTTATTCCACAAATTATTGCCGCAACTATACTGGGTGTATTGGTTAAAGATGTTTTTGGCGGACGGCCAATTTTTGCTTTGGTATTTGGGGGAGTTTCTCTTGTGATTGCAGCTATATCGGTATTGTTTGTTAAAGATGATGCAGCATCAGAAAAAATATAAAAATGAAGATAAAAGCTTGTTTATTCGATCTCGACGGCGTGATTGTCGATACTGCAAAATATCATTTCCTGGCATGGAAAGAGTTGGCTGCCGATTTAGGTTTTGAGTTTACGGAAGAACATAACGAAAGGCTCAAAGGTGTAAGCCGTATGGCATCGCTCGATATCCTTCTCGGAATTGGAGGCATAGCGGCTACTAAAGAAGAAAAGGAAAAGATGGCCGAATCGAAAAATGAACGTTACGTTTCATTAATCAAAAAAATGAACCCTGATGAGATATTGCCTGGGGTACTCGATTTTTTAAACGAGATTAAAGATGCAGGTATAAAAACAGCCATTGGGTCGGCCAGCAAAAATGCGCCGCTGATTATTGATCGGCTTCAACTCGGGAGATATTTCGATGCCATAATTGACGGGAACAATGTGAGTCACGCAAAACCCCATCCTGAGGTTTTTCTGAAAGGTGCTGAAGCTTTAAATGCAGGTGCAAGTGAATGTGTGGTTTTTGAAGATGCAGTGGCCGGGATAAAGGCTGCTGTAAACGGTAAAATGAAATGTATAGGAATAGGTGACAGTAAAGTTTTGAGGGAAGCTGATATGGTAATTCCCGGATTCGGAAAATTCAACCTTGAAAAGCTGTTGTTGCTTTAATTTGCTTAGTTAGAAAACAGAAAAAGATGAAGAACTTTATAAAACACGACGACTGGAAGATAATTGAAGAGGGGTTTCATCCCGAATTTAATCGGATATCGGAAAGTATTTTCAGTTTGGGAAACGGGCGCAAAGGCGGGCGTGGAAACTTTGAAGAGCAGTACTCGGGTTCATCGTTGCAGGGTAATTACCTGGCCGGTATTTATTATCCCGACAAAACCCGCGTAGGGTGGTGGAAGAATGGCTACCCCGAGTACTTTGCTAAAATTTTGAACGCAGCCAATTGGATTGGTATCAACGTAAATGTTGATGGGGAAGAACTCGATCTGGCTAAAATGAATATTGAATCGTTTACCCGGACGGTGAATATGAAAGAAGCAGTTTTGTGCCGCGAGTTTATCGCTTCATTTCTCAACGGGAAGAAAGTAAAGGTGTCTTCTAAGCGTTTCCTGAGTATTGTAAGGCCCGAAGTTGGTGCCATAAAATACACGGTTGAACCGCTTAACTTCGACGGGAAGATTACTTTCACACCTTATGTTGATTTCGATATAAAAAATGAAGATTCAAATTACGATGAAAAGTTTTGGATAGGCGAGAATATTGAGAATATGGGCAACGAAGGTTACCTGACCGCTTACACTAAAAAAACAAAATTTTTGGTTTGCTCCGGCATGAAGTATAATGTGATTGCAGATGATAAAGAGCATGCCGTGCATATAACAAACGAAAGTCGCGAAAAATATATCGAATCTTCTTTCACCGTAAATGCAAAAAAGGGACATAAAATCACACTCTGCAAGTACGGGGTAAATGCTTCATCGATGTACCACGCTCCAACACGACTGATGAGCGATGCAAAAGAAACGCTGAACGAAGCTTTCGATGAAGGTTTTGATGTGCTGTTAAATGAGCATCGCGATGCATGGGCTAAAAAGTGGGAATTGAGCGATATTAAGATTGAAGGTGATGTGGCTGCCCAACAGGGCATCCGTTTCAATATATTTCAGCTTAACCAAACATATACCGGCGACGACGAGCGCCTTAATGTAGGACCCAAAGGTTTTACCGGCGAGAAGTACGGGGGTACCACTTACTGGGATACCGAGGCGTACTGCCTGCCTTTTTTCCTTTCAACAACACCGCAAAAGGTGTCGCGTAACTTGTTGGTATATCGCTATAAACATTTACAGAAAGCCATCGAGAATGCCGAAAAGCTGGGCTTTAAAAATGGCGCTGCACTTTACCCCATGGTGACTATTAATGGGGAAGAGTGCCACAACGAGTGGGAAATTACTTTCGAGGAAATTCACCGCAACGGTGCTATTGCCAATGCTATCCGCAATTACATTAATTACACCGGCGATAAAGATTACCTGGCACCCTATGGTTTTGAAGTGCTTTTGGCAATATCACGTTTCTGGGCACAGCGGGTAAACTGGTCGGGGCAAAAACAAAAATATGTTATGCTGGGCGTTACCGGGCCTAACGAGTACGAAAACAATGTGAACAATAATTGGCATACCAACAATATGGCCGTTTGGACATTAAAGTACACCCTCGAAGCCATCGATTTTGTCAAAAAGGAACACCCCGAAATATATGCCGAAGCTTGTCTGAAAACCGGTTTTAACGAAGTGGAAGAAACTGCCCGCTGGCGTGAAATTATCGAAAAAATGTATTTCCCTTATGATGAAGAACGGGACATCTATCTTCAACAGGATGGATTTATGGACAAGGACTTAGAACCGGCTGAAACCATTGAGCCTGACGAACGCCCCATTAGCCATAATTGGTCGTGGGACCGCATATTGCGTTCGCCCTACATTAAGCAGGCCGATGTGCTGCAAAGCCTGTTTTGGTTCGCCGACGATTACGAAAAAACCGACATCGAGCGGCATTTCGACTTTTACGAGCCGCTAACCGTGCACGAATCGTCGCTTTCTCCCTGTGTGCATTCTATTTTGGCCGCTTCGATTGGCCGCCCTGAAAAGGCCTACGAAATGTATTTGCGAACTGCCCGCCTCGACCTCGACGATTATAACAGCGATACGGCCGACGGGCTGCACATTACCAGTATGGGCGGCACCTGGATGTCATTTGTAATGGGGCTTGGAGGCATGCGGGTCCGCAATGGGAAAATATTTTTTAACCCCATATTACCTGATGGGTGGAAAGGATATACTTTTAGAATTAATTTCAGAAATTGTAACTTCAAAGTAGATGTTCGTCAATCTGAAATATTTATAACTAACCTTTCGGAACAACAAACTGAAATATGTGTTTTTGATAAAGACGAGGTTATAAAAGAACATTCGACAGTAACGATTAAATTATAAAAATGAAGAGGTAT
>JAGYOI010000075.1 GCA_018399395.1 Prolixibacteraceae bacterium | reverse complement strand
ATGCACCTGAAAGTTCGCATAAAAACCTGCCATTCGAGAAAGCTCTTGAAGGCAAGTATGACCTGATAAAGTCAGAGGAACTATCGCCACTGGCTATTTTATTTCAAAACGCAGTGAAAAACAATCGTGGTGGCAAGCTCAAACTTGATGTTGATGGTTTGCTAAACGGGCGCATGTTTTTCGCGCTCAATGCAAAAGACAATTCACTTAACGCCAAAGAGGTGGGTTTGATTGACGAGGTTGGCAATATCGATACAGCTGTAATGGTAGCTAAAGACCTCGAAAAATCGGCCTTTGTGGAAGAATATCTCAAATCATAAAATTTAATCACTATGTTCAAACAAATGTTATCGATGGTGCTTTCTTATTTAAACATCGACTCTTTCACTAAGGTTGATGGGAAAAGTAAGCTTACCGATGAGCAACGGGAACAGTTATCGGCCGAATATGGCGATCAGTTTGTCGAAAAATTCGAGGCTGATCTAAATAAACATGAAGCCGGTGCCGAAGATCCCGCCCGCGAAAGGTTGGCAGCAAAACTGACCAACCTCGAAACGTTGCTGGAAGAGCAACGCCAAAGCCTTGAAACTATTCAGGCCGAGAACCAAACACTTAAAGGCACGGTTGACAAGCTTGCCGAAGAGCCAGAAGAAGAACCTTCAGCCGAGTTTGTGAAAAACGACAGCGGTCGTAAGGTTTTAAAATTCAGACCCAACATGGGTTATCAGCACAACAAAATCGCCACTGATTTCATGAACGGCGATCACCGTGTGCTTGCATCGGGTGAAACAATTAACGTTGATTCGGTTATCTCCGAGTTTGGCGATTTAATTGATTACGTGAAGCTCGATATGGTTGGGCAAATTTTCCAGGGCTTTGAAACTTCAAGGTATCTGAACTGGAAACGTGCCATCCATTCATACAAGGCAACCAAATCGTTAATTACTTCGGTAATTCAACAGTTTGTGCCAAAGTGGACACCGCTGGGAACTACCAGCTTTACACCGCTCGAAATTCCTTTGCGCAGGTTTAAAATCAACTTCCCAATTACACCTGCCGATGTTGAAGATTGGATTTTCAGCATGTACGATGAGTCGAAAGACCTGGACCAACACCCGGTTACGCTGTACATCGTCAATAAACTTATTGCGCCTAAGGCACAAGAGGATCTTGATGAAGTTTGTGCAACTGCCGAGTATGAAGAGCTTGACTGGTCAGCAGTAAGCGAAGGTGACCAGGGACAGGACCCAAGCAAGTCAATTGACGGCTTTATTACTATCCTTACGAAGGATAAAGATCTTGGTGCCGGAAGCCGCAAAATGAATTTTGTTTCATTGCCATCTGTCATCAACGCTGATAATATCCTCTCGGTTGTTGAAACTTTTGTCGATGCCATTGATAAAAAGTACAAGCGTAAGGATATGCCGGTATTTATCGACCCAACATTATACCGTATGTACAAACGTGCATACAAGAAATTGTATGGTGAAGGTTCGGGTACCGAGAAATCCGATTTTGGCGGCGATGTAATTGATTACACACGCAACCGCCTTGTACCTATGTACAACATGACCGATACTGGTGCGATTTTCACAACACCAAAAGAGAACTTTATCGGTTTGCGCCACACCAACGAGCCGGGAGCTACCAAGCTCACGCTTCGTAAATACGATTATGACGTTCATTGCCTTGGTGAATTCCGCTTTGGTGTTGGATTTGCCATTGCCGAGGCTGTTTTCTACTATGTACCCGAGGCTGTTGAAGAAGGTTCTGGCTCAGGATCTGGTTCAGTAGGTACAGGTGTATAATATAACGCGAACCCCTTAGGGGGTTTGCTTTCATTTTAATTTCAAAAAGGATTGATATGTCATACATACCAGTAAGTTTACCAAAAAACGGGGCTAACCCCGGAAGACCTCGCGGCAAAGATGAAAACATTATCATTGTTCGTACCAGCGACATTGAAAATTTTCCCGCGAGAGATGCAAACGGAGTGAAAAGCGAGGCTGCTGATAACCTGTTGTTAAAAACAGGTGCTCACGCCATTGCTATTTATGCAACGCCTTCAACCATTAAACGTAACGATGCGGGTGAGGGTGACCCCGATGCTAAAGGATGGATCCAGAACCTTGTGTTCGAAGTTCCGGGCGATGCCGTGGAATTCGAAGAATGGAAAGAAAACAACATTAATGAAAACCTGGTTGCAATATCATCGCGCCGTGGTTTTGTTGATGCGCGCATACATGGTACTATGGAAGAACCATTGCAGTTTACGGTTGAAGAACAAGACGATAACGAAGCTTTGAAAAGCACCGTTACACTTGCCTCAATTATGCGTGGTCCTAAATCAATGCGTTACCAGGGCGATAAGCCTGTAATTGATTCAGCAAACGACTCAGGCTCTGCAGGAGCTGGCATTTAATACTCTTCTTATTCACTCATAAAGCCCGTTCATTAACATGTTCGGGCTTTTTTGATGTCCTTTAATTGCAATTGCAAATTATTCAACTTGTGCTAAACATTTTAACACTAATGATATGACAAACATTTCAGAAAGCAACACCAAGGCCGAAATTCTTGAAGCATATAGCGAGTTGATGGCCGAGATTGAAAGGCTAAAAGCCGAGGCAACCGAAGAAGAAGCCTCTGAAAACAGTAAAACAACCGTCTGTATTCCTTACATTAAGGAATTTGCTCAAGGCAATGAGTTGCAGCTTGCACTTCGTGCCTGGGATAAGTTCTTCCAGGAGTCGTTTAATGTTGTGATAATTGGCGACCGTGAAGATTGGATGTCTGACATGGTAGATGTTATCGAATGCGACCGCATTACCGATAACCCTCCGCTCGATGTGGTTAACAAAATGAAACTGGCAATTGAAAGCGACCTGGTAAGTGAAAAGTTCATTTGGTCGAATGATGATCAGTACCTCATTTCTCCTTGTATGCTGGCAGATTTCGAAACGCTGAAATGTACCGGTAAACTTGACAAATTGAGCTTTGGTAAAACGTTGTATCAGCGCAATAAGAAAAAAACCTTTGAGGCACTGAAAAAAGCTAAAGCTTCAACGTGGGATTATTCAACACACATGCCGTTTGTTTTTGAAAAAGACAAATTGAAACATCTAATTGAAGCTTACAAGATGGACAAAGAATCATTCTTGATAGCAACAATGTATTTCAATTTGTTTTACCCGAAATTCGTTCCATTAAACGTTGAATCACGTTTTTCGCTCGAACTCGATAACCTGAAAATTGGCGTTTACCGTCCAAATGCCGACCTCGAGAGGTTGAAAAAATTGAAGCCACGTAAAAAACTGATAAGTAACAGTGAACGTGGCTGGACTGATGCCTTTTCCAAACTCATTAATCAATTTTTCCCTGACAAATGCAGGTTCGAAAACTAACATTAAAAAAACACCGTGCCCGTGTGGTACTGTGGATGCGGAGCGGCGCACCCTTAAACGAGGGTGTGCAGCTTTATGCATCGCTTTACCCCGATGCGGCGTTTTTGTCTCAATTAAAAACTCAGCCGGCAGTACATCGCGATAAACTTTACCGTGTGTTCTGCGAAATGCTGGGTATTACATACCAGAAATTTACAAACATTGTTAACCAGTATCATGAACAGAAACATACAGAAAAAAAACAACCAAATGCACCCGGAAGTGAAAAGCCTAAAGCAAAAACAACGAGAAGCTTCAGGAAAGACTGGCCCTTCTTATCGTCAGCCGGTTGCCCCACCGAGCTCAAAGCACTCGCGGCCGACAAAATAAGCTGCTGGGAGCGTTATACCGCTGCACATAAGCAACTGTTCGATTGTGCAACCCCCGAGGATTGCTATCAAGCAGCCTTCAATGTGGTTGAAAATTACAAGGAAAACCGGGCAATACATGCCGAGCTTGAGTATTATCAGCAACATGGTACCGTGTTGGGCAGGCATAAGGTTTTTGACAAGTTCAAAAGGTTTAAATCATTACAGGGTAAAAACATTGTTGAGCTTGTAACCTTGTATCAAAAAACACTACCACACCGCATTTGGCGTATCAAAAGCGAGATTGAAAAAAACGATAAACCACACCTCCGGGGCGAACGTGAAAAACGACTGAATGAGGCACAAGCCGAGCTGGCAGAGGTGAAACGCCTGTTAAACATCAATGACTAAGTTTTTCGACATAAACGAAATGTTGAAGCAGCCCGACATGAAAGGCGAAGAGTCGGAAATTTCAACTAAAAAAAACAATGGCAAAGCATTGCGTATTAAGTTCGATGCCCTGCACCTCGAAAAACTTAAAACACTAAAAATGCTATGCGGCAGGCTGCCTGAAGAAAACGAGGTTTTCTTCCTTGAATCAACAAACAGCTTCAATGCATTCACCTTTTTGGTTTACCTGATAAAACATGCCGGCCGTATTGATGATTTGTTGATTAAAACCTATTCGATAAACATGCGGATCCTTGATAGCTTGACGAACCGCCTAAACAAAAATGAAATAGGTAACATTTGCCTGTACATTGCTGAAAGTATAAGGTACCGGATGCCAAAAGTGAAAGACAGGCTTGATATGATGACTAAAGAATTTGAGGGTTTTGAAGTTGAATATGCCTGGACCCATCAAAAAGTAATATGTGCACGCGTGGGAAATGATCATTATGTGGTTGAAGGATCAGGCAATTTTTCAGAGAATTCAGCCGAAGAACAGTATATATTTTTGAAATCAAAACGAATTTATGACTTCCGACAATGATATAATACAAGCATGGCCCGACTGGTTTCCGCTCGATAAGGTTGAAGAGCTTGAAAGCCTTGCCGCTATCGGGTACACGCCCGCAAAAGTGGCAATGTACTTTGGCATAAACAAAGATGAGTTTTTGCATGAGTTTAATAAACCAGATAGTCGTATATCTTATCATTACAACCGTGGCATCCTTGTAAATGAAGCAAATGAAGCTATTGAGACGCAGAAAGGCGCAAACAGCGGCAATGCTACACAAGCTCAGAGGTTGGATAAAAAACGTTTCCAAATAATGTTTCAGCAATTGAAAGAAAGGATCATTTATGGCAAAGAAGTTTGAAATAAGCCGATATCATGAAATTGCCGAATACATTGAAAAAGGCAGCAAGGGAAAGCTTGATGAAGCAGAGATTGAGTACCTCGAGGTGCTTGTAAAAATGAACACCATGCGCCGCCGGTATGGCATAAACGAAACCATTGCCTTTTTTACCAAAAAGCCGCATAACATAAGCCTGTACCGTGCTAAACAAATGTTTGAGGAGTCAATCAATTTATTCTACAGTGATGAAGTGCTTGATAAAAAGGCAGCCCGAAACCTGAAAGCCGAGCAATTTGAACAGGCGGCACAGCTGGCACTTGAAGCCGCGCAAAGCGTGAAAGACCTTGATATATACCGTGCCCTGTTATGGGATAGCTACAAAGCCCGCCAGCTTGATCAGCCCGACCCAATTGAAATACCTAAAGAGCTTTATGAGCGACCAATTAAGATTTACACGCTCGACCCAAAACAGGCAAAACTGCCTGAAATAAACAGGCACGATCTGGCCGCCGAAATTGATGACCTCGATGAATCAGAGTTCAATAAAAAGCGCTGGAAGCAAGAAGCAATGATTGAAGATATTGACTTTACAGAAATGATCCATGACCAGACCAACGAAGATTGATATTAAAAGACCCGATGTAGATATTCGCTACATGCATTGGCTTGCGCAAATTACAGGCATTGGCATGTTTCAAAACCTGTATGTTGTTGCTGGTCGTGGTGGTGCTAAAACTACCTCATTTCTGGCTGAACGCCTGCAGGAAATGGTTTACGACATGCCGGGTGCCCCCGTGGCGCTGGTTGCCGATACTTATACCAATCTTCAGAAAAATGTAATGCCAACACTCCAGGAGGGGTTGCGCTTACTTGGCTGGGAAGAAGAAATACACTACCGTATTGAAAAGCCACCGTTTGACCACTGGAAAGAACGACCGTTCAATATCATTTCTAATTATAAACACACCATTGTTTTTTTCAATGGTTTTAATCTTACGCTTATTTCATTAGACCGGCCATCGAGCGCAGCAGGTCGTTCTTATGTTGCAATTATCGGTGATGAAGTTAAGTTCTTCCGGGAGGATAAGATTGCAAAACTTACCAAAGCAGTCCGGGGGTATCGTGTGCGTTATGGCAATTCCCCGTTCTATCGTTCGCAAACATTCACAACCGATATGCCTAACACCAATCTCATTGGTGAGCATGATTGGATATTGAAGCACCGTAAGCGCATGGACCCGAAACAAATCCTTCTGATTATTAAAACAGGGTTTGTTTTAAATGAAATCCGAAAGGAATTAGTGTTTGCCCAGGATGCTGGTGATCGTGCCGAAATCCGGAAAGTGAAAAAGAAGCTAAAGCGTTGGGAGGAAAGGTTCAATAAAATAAGGAAAAGCTCAACATTCTTCTGGGTGGCCAGCTCATTTATCAACGCCGATATACTTGGAGTTGATTTCTTCAGCGAGGAATTCAGTACCAGCCTTGATGATATTAAGCAGGCTATCCTGTCACTCAAGCCATCGCTTGAGGCAGGTAACAGGTTTT
>JAGYOI010000074.1 GCA_018399395.1 Prolixibacteraceae bacterium | reverse complement strand
TCGAAATTCGTGCAGCATTAAAGTATATCGAAGAACATTATTAAGATATTTTTTTTCATAACTTTACCAGAATCCATATAGAAAAATAAACCATGGCATTAAAAAACACGTTTTTAATTCGTATTACAAACCTGTTTTGAAACAACCTAAGAACTATGAATATTTCACCAGTATCAAAAAAATCATTAGCATCACGGATCGTATTTTATGTAGCCGCATTTTGTGTGCTGCTCTTTCTCATTTCGCTTTCGGTATTTTATTTTTTCTCGAAAAAATCAATTGAGGAGAAAACCCTTGAAAATGCCCGGGAACTCACTCAAAACACCGTTTTAAAAACAGAACAGGTACTCATCTCATCCGAAAAAATTCTGAATAATTACCGTTGGCTCATTGAAAAAAACATTGCACATGCCGATTCGATGCAACGCTATACACGCCGCATACTCGAGATGAACCCTGAAATCATTGGTTGCGCCATTGCTTTCAAACCTGATTTCTTTTCTGAAAAAGGACATTACTTTTCTCCCTTCACCTACCGTAGCAACGATTCGTTGGTTTCAACCCAGTTGGGAAGTGAATCGTACGACTATTTTGTAATGGATTGGTACCAGATACCGGCAACCCTCGAAAAACCATATTGGAGCGAGCCATACTACGACACAGGGGGCGGCAACGCTTTAATGACAACCTACTCCATGCCTTTCTACACGAAATCCGATGGCGAAAAAAAATTTGCAGGAATACTTACCATCGACTTATCGCTTGAATGGTTCACCGATATTGTTTCATCGGTTAAAATACTTGAAACCGGCTATGCATCGGTAATATCACGTAACGGAACCTTCGTCACCCACCCCAATACCGACATCATCATGAACCAGACCATTTTCAGCTTTGCAGCTGAGATGAACAGTCCGGGGCTACGGGAAATAGGCCGCAATATGCAAGCGGGCAAAACCGGCTTTGAAGATGTTGTTGTTGACGGTCGTGATCTAATTGTGTCGTATAAACCTCTGAAAACAAGCAATTGGACACTTGCTGTTGTTTTTTCGCGTAACGAGATGTATGCCCCGCTACGGCAAATCTCATTGGTACTCTTTATCATTATTGTAATTGGCATGGCTTTAATGGTATTTGTTGTGAAAAAAGTGGTCGAGAATCAAATTGCCCCTTTAAAATGCTTTGCAAATTCAACACACGAAATTGCCGAGGGCAACTTCAATACTGTACTGCCCGACATACAGACAGAAGACGAGATGAAGGATCTGCACGATGCTTTTGAGCACATGCAAACCGACTTGAAAAAATACATCAAAAACTTAAAAGAAACCACCAGCGCTAAAGAAAAAATTGAAAGCGAACTGCGTATTGCCCGTGAGATACAAATGGGCATGATCCCCAAAATATTCCCGCCATTCCCCGACATTCCCGAGATTGACCTTTATGCCATGCTTGAACCGGCTAAAGAAGTTGGCGGCGACCTTTACGATTTTTTCATGATCGACGACACACACCTTTGCTATGCCATTGGCGACGTATCAGGAAAAGGCGTACCGGCATCGTTATTCATGGCCGTTACACGTACCTTGTTGCGTTCAACGGCTCCCAACCAGCGTTCAACCAAAGCAATTGTGAATAACTTAAATAACTCACTGGCAGTGGGTAATGATTCGAGCATGTTTGTAACCTTCTTTATCGGAATTATCAACCTCAAAACCGGTGAAATGAATTATACCAACGCGGGGCACAACCCACCGGTAATAATTCACGGCGACAACAAAACAGAATATTTCGAAATTACACAAGATATACCAATCGGGTTGTTTGAAGGTTTCGATTTTACCGAAAAAACACGTACGCTATCCAAAAACGACCGCTTATTCCTTTACACCGACGGAATAACCGAAGCCGAAAACTGGGACGAAGAACTTTATTCCGACGAACGGCTACTCAATTGCATCACCGAAATTAAAAGTCTCGAACCTACCGAGATTGTTATGAAAGTGGCACGCGATGTGGTTGTTCATGTAAACGATTGCCAACAATCGGACGACCTTACCATGATGAGTATTATCTATAAGGGACTTAAAAAATAAACAATGCAAAAGCATTTCAACATAAAAAACAACATTCAGCAACTGCCTTTATTGGCCGAAGAGCTTGAAAAAATGGGCGAAGAATGGGAACTTGATATGCCGCTGGTAACCAATTTAAACCTGGTACTTGAAGAGGCCATCAGTAATATCGTTTTTTACGCCTACGACGATGAAAGAGAACATGAAATCAACATTGCGGCAGAAAAAAACGACAATAAGGTTGTAATTACAATAACCGACGACGGCAAACCTTTTGACCCGACAAAAAAAGAAACACCCGATGTTTCGCTATCGGCTGAAGACCGGCAGATAGGCGGACTTGGTATCTTTTTGATTGGAAAAATAATGGACACCGTTCAGTATAAACGGGAAAACGAAAAAAATATATTAACACTAATAAAATTGTTATAATACTATGGAGTTAACAACAAGTAAAAAAGGCGACTTTACCGTAGCAGCAATCAGCGGAAGAATTGACACAACAAACTACAACGAGTTTGAAACACAAATAATGGACATCATCGGGAAGGGAGAAAACAACATTGTGCTCAATTGCGAAAACCTGAATTACATAAGCAGCTCAGGCCTACGTGTATTCTTAATTACCCAGAAAAAACTCATGGGCTCAAAAGGCAAGCTGCATTTATGTAATATGCAACCGGCCATAAAGGAAATATTCGACATATCAGGCTTTTCAAGCATTTTCAAAATATTTGATAACGAAGAGGAAGCATTGGTATAAAGAACAGCCAACGCTATACCTTTCTAAACCAAATACAATATGAAACCGCTAATTCTCATGCTTTTGACATTAGCAGGCTATTTGCTGATGTACAGGTTGTACGGAAGATTTATTTCAAGAAAAATCTTTCAACTAAAAGACAATCGCGACGTTCCATCCGAAACATTAAACGATGGCATTGATTATACGCCAACAAAAAAAGGGATTCTGTTTGGACATCATTTTGCATCAATTGCCGGAACGGGGCCCATCGTTGGCCCGGCAATTGCTGTAATATGGGGATGGTTGCCAGCCGTGTTGTGGGTTTTCTTCGGAAGTATATTAATTGGCGGACTGCACGATTTGGGGGCACTTGTAATATCGCTACGAAATCAGGGCAAATCCATAGCCGATTTTTCGGGGAAGTATATCAATAAACAAACCAGATACGCGGTATTCTTTATCGGCTTTCTGTTGTTATGGATATTTATTTCCATACTGGGAATGATAATAGCTATAATTTTCGACATGTTTCCGGGTGCTGTCATCCCTATATGGCTTGAAATCCCTATAGCCATTTGGGTGGGGTACAAGGTTAACACGCAAAAAAAGAACATGCTGAAATGGAGCATTATTGGTGTTGCACTCATGTACATTGCCGTTGTCATCGGAACTTACATACCTATTGAAATGCCCGTTTTATTTGGCATAGAACCAACAGGAAGCTGGACATTTATTCTTTTATTTTATGCATTTGTTGCATCCGTTTTGCCGGTAAAAACCTTATTACAACCCCGCGATTTCATCAACTCCCACCAGCTTCTTATTGCTATGGCATTGCTTTTTTCAGGTGTTATTTTTACAACTATACGCATACCTGAATTTGATATTGTAGCCCCTGCAATCGTAAATCACCCCGAAGGGGCACCGTTAATGTTCCCGTTTTTATTTATTATTGTAGCTTGTGGTGCTGTTTCTGGATTTCACTCACTGGTTTCGTCCGGAACATCTTCAAAACAAATTTCAAATGAAAAGCATGCTTTACCAATAGGTTATGGAGGAATGCTTACCGAAAGTGCATTGTCACTTTTTGTGATTATTGCCTCGATTGCCGGTATCGGACTGGCATATACAACAAACAACAATGAATTACTAACCGGTTATTCAGCCTGGCATCATCACTACGAATCGTGGCAGGCCGCGCAAGGATTGGCTTCAAAAGTACAGGCTTTTGTTATCGGTTCATCAAATATGATTGCATCAACAGGAATCCCGCGAAATATTGCACTGGTTATCATGGGTGTATTTGTTGCTTCTTTTGCAGGAACAAGCCTTGATACATCGGTACGCTTGCAACGCTTTTTTGTAAGTGAAATTATACCCAAAAATACATCATCGAAAATTAACAACCGATATGTCCTCTCAGCTTTTGTCGTAATTTTCGCAGGGCTCCTGGCCTATTCAACCGGGGCCAATGGCAAAGGGGCACTTACATTATGGCCGCTTTTTGGTGTTGTTAACCAAATTTTGGCCGCTTTAGCTTTAAGTATTATTACAACTTATTTAATTGAACGAAAAAACAAATACTGGTTGCTTGCAGGGCTGCCTGCACTTTTTATGAACATCATAACCATTTGGGGAAGCATAGAAAATCACCTAAATTTTTGGGCGCAACAGAATTACCTTCTCATTATCACGAACCTGGTTATCCTGATTCTGTCAATATATGTTTTGTTTGCTGTAATTATGAAGATTATTAAAAAGTAATAATTTAATCAGTTTTTACGCTTAACTTATGTTTTTAAACCAAACAATATGGGGCAACTCAAAAAAATAATCAACGGCATACTTGCTATATTTATCATTGCCGGGATTCTTCTTGTATCCGACCTCGACAACCGTAAAAAAAAGAACGAGGACAATCCCGAAGAAAGCCATTCCGGAGAACTGCAAGCCATTGACGGACGCCAGTACAAAATGGGCATCACGTACTTTGGCCCGGATGTTTCTTTTGAACTTGTATTGGATGGGTTGATGAAAGGCCTCAAAGAAATGGGTTATGTCAAAGACAGCAATCTAACCATTGTTTCGCAACATGCCAATGGCGAAATGGCCAACTTGCAACCCATTCATCAAAACATGGACAACCTGAACCTCGACCTTATATTGGTTTCTTCAACCCCGGGCATTACCGCTGCAGTTTCGGCCGTAAAAAAAACACCCATGGTTTTTACCATGTCGTTTACCCCACTCGAAGCCGGTGCCGGCAAAACGTATACCAACCACCGCCCCAACATCACCGGCGTGGGTTCATTCCCGCCAGTTGAAGCCACCATCGATTTCATTAAGGATATCATCCCTGAAACCAGTAAAATCGGCACGCTGTATAATTCGTCAGAAATAAACTCGGTTAAAGTTATTGAAAAAGCCCGCGAATATCTCGAAAATCAAGATATTGAACTCATTGAAAACACGGCAATCAACACATCAGAAGTTTATCAGGCCATTAACGCGTTGTGCATGCGTGATGTCGATGCAGTATGGATTACCGGCGACAATACAGCCATTCAGGCTTTCCATGGCATTGCAAAGGTATGCCGCGAAAACCGTGTCCCGTTAGTAATTAACGACAGTGAGTTTGTAAAAGACGGAGCACTGGCTGCAGTTGGCGTAAGTTGGTACCAAACCGGCTACCATACTGCCTCTTTTGTGGCAAAAGTGTTAAATGGCGAAAGCCCCGCCAATATTCCCATTGAAAATTATGTGGAAAAAATTGTAAGCATCAACCCTGAGGTGGCAGAATTTCATAACATTGACATTCCCACAAAATATGCAAATAACAACAGTGCCCTGCGAGGGAACAACTTCAAATTTTGTATGGCTCATTATGTCGATAGCCCAAACTCTGAAAACTGCGAACACGGCATACGCGATGAACTAAAAAACATGGGGCTCGAAGAAGGCACCGACTACTCGCTAAAGGTTTACAACGCCCAGGGCGATATTTCAACCCTTAACAGCATAACCGATGCCATTGCAGCCGAAACCTGGGACTTGGTTTTTGTCACCTCAACACCAACCATCCAGGCCATTTCAAAAAAAGTGACCAATTCACCAGTAGTTTTCACCAACGTTGGCGACCCTGTCCGGGCAGGCCTTGGAAAATCGTTTACCGACCACCATCCGAACCTCACCGGGGTATCAACCATGAGCAATTTCGATGGTATGGTAACACTGGTAAAAGAATCGATGCCCAATGCAACAACCATTGGAACCATTTACACACCCGGCGAAATCAATTCGGTTGCTTATAAAGAACGACTTGAAAAAGCGGCAAACGACCAGGGGTTAACACTTATAGCAGTACCAGCCAACTCGACAACCGAAGTAGCCGATGCGGCTTTGTCGATTGCCAACCGTGGCATCGATGCTTTCACCCAAATATCCGACAACCTTACAGCAAGCAGTGGCTCGTCGATTATAAAGGTTGCCTACGACAACAACATCCCGTATTTCGCCTTTATCAGCGAACAGGTTGATGCCGGGGCAATAGCAGCCATCGCCAGCGACTACTACTATGCCGGCGTTGATGCAGCAACACTGGCCGGAAAAGTGCTTACCGATACATCTCCGAAAAATATTCCGTATCAGTTTGTTTCTAAATCAATTGTCAAAGTGAATTCCGAAGCCGCGGATTATTTCAATATTACAGTTCCCGAAAAATACAAACAGCAGGCCCAACCAACCATTGAAGAACAGCAATCATTCAATTTTAAACCAAAAATTGCCATGGTGCATTATGTCTCGTCGCCCGACTGCGATGACGTTGAAAAAGGAATA
>JAGYOI010000073.1 GCA_018399395.1 Prolixibacteraceae bacterium | reverse complement strand
TCGTATTATGGAAAACAAAAAAGTTGTTTTAGCTTTTAGCGGTGGCTTAGATACGTCGTTTTGTGCAATGTACCTTGCCAAAGAAAAAAACCTTGACATTTACACAGCTATTGCCAATACCGGTGGTTTTTCGGATGAAGAACTGGCCGAAATTGAAAAAAGGGCATATAAACTGGGGGCAAAAAAGCATGTGGCACTGGATGTTACAAACGAATATTACGAAAAGAGCATACGCTATATGGTGTATGGAAATGTGCTGCGTAATAATACTTATCCGATTTCGGTAAGTTCGGAGCGTATTTTTCAGGCCATTGCTATTATTCAATACGCGAAAGAAATTGATGCAAAATATGTAGCTCATGGAAGTACCGGTGCAGGGAACGACCAGGTGCGCTTCGATTTAACATTTGATGTGTTGGCCCCGGATATTAAGATTCTTACCCCCACACGCGACATGGAGCTCACCCGTGAATATGAAATCAATTACCTGAAAGATGGCGGATTTGAAGCTGATTTCACTAAAATGGAATACTCAATTAATGCCGGCCTTTGGGGAACTAGTGTTGGGGGCAAGGAAACATTAAAATCGGAACTTACCTTGCCAGAGGAAGCATATCCCAGCCAGTTGACAGAAAAAGAAGAAAAGGAGCTGAAGATTGGTTTCGAGAAAGGTGAGATTGTTACGGTTGACGGAAAAAAATATGATAATAAAATTGAAGCCATCAGGGCTGTTGAGGCCATTGGATCAAAATATGCCATCGGCCGCGATATGCACGTTGGCGATACAATTATTGGCATTAAAGGCCGTGTTGGTTTCGAAGCAGCCGCCCCGATGCTGATTATTAAAGCGCACCAAATGCTCGAAAAGCATACCCTCACCAAATGGCAGCAATACTGGAAAGAGCAATTGGGCAACTGGTACGGGATGTTCTTGCACGAGTCGTTATACCTTGAACCGGTTATGCGTGATATCGAAAAGTTTCTTGAAAACACACAAAACTCAGTAACGGGAGAGGTCATCATCAAGCTCCGTCCATACAGTTTCCAATTAGTGGGCGTTGAAAGTCCTAACGATTTAATGAAAGCCGAATTTGGAGAGTACGGAGAAATGAACAAAGCCTGGACTTCGGACGATGTAAAAGGGTTCACAAAAATCCTGGGAACATCACTGAAAGTTTACAATTCAGTAAACAAAGATTTTTAACTACTAATGTCTAAATTTATGATTAAAGTAGGAATTATTGGGGGAGCCGGCTATACGGCCGGTGAACTGTTAAGAATATTATTGAATCACCCGGGAGCTGAAGTTACGTTTATACACAGCACCAGTAATGCGGGTAACAAGGTAACTGATATTCATAAGGATTTGCTAGGTGATACTGATTTATTTTTCAGCAGCGAAATGAATTTTGAAGGCCTTGATGTAATTTTTCTTTGCATGGGGCATGGCAAATCGGTTGAGTTTATGGAAGAAAATGAATTGCCTTCAACATTAAAGGTAATTGATTTGAGCCATGATTATCGTTTGAAACGAGACGGTAATTCTTTTGTTTACGGACTGCCTGAAATGAACATCGTTGACATTGAAAAGGCTCAGTATATTGCCAATCCCGGTTGTTTTGCCACTGGTATTCAATTAGCATTACTACCACTGGCTGCCAATAATTTGATATCCGACGAAATTCATGTTAATGCCATTACCGGATCAACCGGTGCCGGACAAAATCCAACACGTACATCGCATTTTAGCTGGCGAAACAATAATCTTTCGGCATATAAAATATTTGAACACCAACACCTTGGTGAAATAAACCAGAGCTTAAAGCAGTTACAAAGTTCATATGCCACAGCATTGAATTTTATTCCACTTCGTGGTAACCACCCCCGTGGGATTTATGTAACTGCCTATACAAAGTTTGATGATAGTATTGAAAAAGCTGTAGGGCTTTACAAAGAATATTACGGGGAATGCCCCTTTGTTCATGTGGTAGACGAAAATCCTGATTTAAAGCAGGTTGTAAACACCAACAAATGCTTGTTATACTTAATGAAGCACGATGATAAATTGCTCGTTATCAGCATAACTGATAATCTGATAAAGGGGGCATCGGGCCAGGCCGTCCAAAATATGAATATCATGTTCGGACTGGAACAAAAAGCCGGTCTTTATATGAAGCCGTCGGCTTTTTAAACTAGTTGTAAAATTATGGGTGCATGTATACCCAAAAAACTCAATTATGGACTTATTTAATGTTTATCCTTTATTCGATATTGAACCGGTAAAAGCTGAAGGTTCGTATGTTTACGATAAAAACGGCCAACGTTATCTCGATTTGTACGGGGGCCATGCTGTAATTTCAATCGGGCATTCGCACCCTCATTATGTTGCCAATATTTCATCCCAGCTTGAGCGAATTGGCTTTTATTCCAATTCTGTTCAAAATCCTCTGCAAAAAGAACTGGCCAAAAAACTGGGCGAATTGTCAAAAATGGATGAATATTCATTGTTCTTGTGCAATAGTGGGGCAGAGGCCAATGAAAATGCGTTGAAACTGGCTTCATTTAAGACCAATAAGTCGAAAGTAATTTCTTTTAAAAACGCATTTCACGGTCGTACATCCGGTGCGGTGGCAGTAACCGATAACCCTAAAATTATTGCACCAATAAACCGCAGGGACGATGTTGTAATACTGCCACTTAATGATTTAACTGCAGTTGAGTCTGAATTGTCAAAAGGTGATGTGGCTGCTGTAATAATTGAAGGAATACAGGGGATAGGTGGAATAAGAATCCCCGATGGTTCGTTTTTGAAAGGTTTACGCGAATTATGTACAAAATACGAAGCCTTTTTAATACTGGATGAAGTACAATCGGGATACGGACGCAGTGGTAAATTCTTTGCATTCCAGTATGCCGGCATTAAGCCCGATGTTGTTACAACAGCTAAAGGAATGGGAAATGGTTTTCCGATTGGCGGTGTGCTTATCAGTCCTGATTTTGATGCTGATTACGGAATGCTCGGAACTACATTTGGTGGTAATCACCTGGCTTGTGCAGCAGGTATTGCCGTGCTCGATGTTATAAAATCACAAAAATTAATTCAGAATGCATTAGATGTTGGTTCGTATTTAATGGATGAATTGTCTAAATTTGACCAGATAAAAGAAATTCGTGGTTTAGGGTTAATGATTGGAATTGAGTTTGAACAGGAAATAACCGAAATCAGAAAAAAACTTTTATTTGAAAAGAAAATATTTACCGGTGTTTCGGGTAAGCATATTATCAGGTTATTACCACCATTGAATCTGAAAAAAGAAAACGCAACTTTGTTTATTCAGAAATTTAAAGAAGTATTAGACGAATTATAAAGAAAATACACAATGAATACAGATAAAATTGCCATAATTGGTGCCGGAAATCTTGGTTTTTCTATAGCCAAAGGGCTAATAGCTTCTGAAATTATAACAAAAGATCGATTGATCCTTACAGAAAGTAATCCAAAAAGGCTTGAAAACCTGTCAGAACAGGGCTATAATGTTACCGATAAAAATAAAAAGGCTGTTTCTGAATGCGATTTGGTGATGCTGGTTGTTAAGCCTTGGCAAATTGACGGATTGCTTGATGATATCAAAGATGAAATTAAAGCCAACAACCCGGTTCTGGTTTCATGTGTTACCGGAGTGCTATCATCGCATATTTACGATCGTTTAGATTGTAAACCAACACTGTTCAGGGTAATGCCGAATACCGGAATAGCCATCCGTGAATCAATGTCGTGCATTTCAGAACATAATTCCACTCCAGAAGCTAAATCTGATATTCAAAAACTATTTAGCCAGCTTGGCCAGGTATTGTTTATACCTGAAGAGCAAATGCCGGCAGCCACGGCAATGGCAGGATGTGGTATTGCATTTGCCCTGCGCTTTATCCGTGCTGCCATACAGGCTGGTGTTGAAATTGGTTTTAGTGCCGATGATGCTAAAATTATGGCCGCGCAAATTACTAAGGGGGCATCTAAACTAATACTCGAAAACAATTCGCACCCCGAGGCTGAAATTGATAAAGTTACTACCCCAAAAGGTATCACCATTACCGGGCTTAACGAAATGGAACATGCCGGGTTCAGTTCTTCAATTATCAAAGGGCTTTTGGCTTCGTATAATAAAATTGAACAAAAAAAATAAACTTATTTTTACTCAATTAGTGGCTATAAATTTGGCTTTTCATCTTTATTTTATGACATTTGTCAGCTTTACAAAAGGTAGATGTTTTGAGTCACAAACAATCATATAAACGAATAGCCGTTAAAGTTGGCAGCAATGTGCTTACCGGCACCAATGGAAAATTGGATATCGGGCGAATATCTCATTTGGTTGAGCAAATCAGCAAGGTAAGGGAACTTGGAATTGAAGTAGTGCTGGTTTCTTCCGGTGCTGTCGCAGCCGGTCGTGCAGTTTTAACTGAATCAAATAGAATGGATGCAGTCTCTGCACGGCAATTATGGTCGGCAGTAGGTCAGGTTAAACTTATTAACCTTTACGCAGAATTGTTTGCCAAACATGGTTTTCATTGTGCACAAGTGCTTACAACGAAAGAAAACTTCAGCGATCGGAGACATTACCTTAATATGAAGAATTGCATTAGCACAATGCTCGATAACAATGTTATTCCGATTGTGAATGAAAACGATACAATTTCGGTTACAGAATTAATGTTTACCGACAATGATGAGCTTTCCGGATTAATCTCATCGATGATGGGATGTCAGGCTTTGCTCATATTGTCTAATGTTGACGGGATATACAATGGCAACCCAAGTGATGGAACATCAACAATAATACCTGAAATAAAGGCATCAAACCGAAGTTATGAGCGTTTTATACTGATGCAAAAATCTGGCTTTGGACGTGGAGGGATGCATACAAAATACAGTGTGGCCCGAAAAATTGCGCTCGAAGGGATTGATGTTTTCATAGCCAACGGAACCCGCGAAAATATTATTAGTGGCATTTTGAATAATGATAATATTCCTTTTACGAGGTTTATCCCCAATGGAAAAAAACTTAAAAGCAGTAAAAAATGGCTTGCACATTCCAATAGCTTTGCAAAAGGAGTTGCTGTTATCAATGATGGGGCCAAAGAAGCTCTTTTTGATATGAATGCCAACAGTTTGCTTTTAATAGGGGTTACCAGTATTGAAGGGTTCTTTAAAAGAGGGGATATTATTCGCATTCAAGATGAAAAAGGCAACCAACTGGGGTTGGGAAAATCACAATACAGCTCAGATGATGCCAGGGAATTAATTGGTAAAAAAGCACCAAAACCTTTAATTTATTACGATTATATGTTTCTTTACGAATAAAACATAACCGATATGGACTGCAAACCTATTTTTGAAAAAGTACTGAAAGCCAGCCGAACTTTAAATTTGTTGGATGTTGATACAATCAATAATGTTTTAAACGAAGTAGCTGATGCTGCCATTACTTATACCGATAAAATACTATTTGAGAATAAAAAGGATTTATCGCGAATGGATAAAAGTGATCCTAAATACGACCGTTTGCAATTAAGTCCTGAGCGTATCGAAGGTATTGCTTCTGATATGAAAAATGTTGCATTATTACCATCACCGGTTGGCCGTATTCTTTCAGAAACGATCCGGCCAAACGGATTGAAAATTACTAAAACAAGTGTGGCGTTTGGGGTTATTGGTATAATATACGAAGCCCGGCCAAATGTAACGTTTGATGTTTTTTCTTTGTGTTTAAAATCAGGTAATGCCTGTGTGCTAAAAGGTGGTAGTGATGCTATTGACTCAAACACTGCAATTGTGGAGATTATTCGCAATGTGCTGAAAAAGTATGAAGTTGATGAGAATGTCCTGACCCTATTACCTGCCGGTCGTGAAGAAACAGCCCAGTTGCTCAATGCACAAGGATATGTCGATTTAATTATACCACGCGGTAGCCAAAACCTGATTAATTTTGTCCGTGAAAATGCAACAATCCCTGTAATCGAAACCGGGGCAGGTATTTGCCATACCTATTTCGATGAATTTGGTGATAAGGAAAAAGGGCGTGAAATTGTTTTTAACGCGAAAACACGCAGGGTGAGTGTTTGTAATGCACTCGATTGCCTGGTAATTGAAGAAAAACGTTTATCAGATTTACCATATATTGTAGAAAAGTTAATCGAAAAAGATGTTGTTATTTATGCCGATGAACAGGCATATCGGGTGCTTGATGGCAATTATCCAAAAGATTTATTAGAAGAAGCTAATGACGAATCATTTGGGACAGAATTTTTATCATATAAAATGGCCATCAAAACTGCAGCTACATTTAATGAAGCAATAGAACACATTTCAAATTATACCTCGAAGCACAGTGAGGCAATCATTTCGGAAGACAAAGAGCGGATAAGTTTGTTCCGTAAGTTAATTGATGCTTCATCGGTATATTCTAATACATCAACAGCTTATACCGATGGGGCACAATTTGGCTTAGGGGCTGAAATAGGTATTTCAACTCAAAAGCTACATGCCAGGGGACCCATGGCACTTGAAGAGCTCACATCGTATAAATATATTATTGAAGGTTACGGGCAGGTAAGGCCTTGATGCCACATTCTGTTAATCAAAACAAATGCCGTATACGCTTAAAGCGATACGGCATTTGTTATTTATA
>JAGYOI010000072.1 GCA_018399395.1 Prolixibacteraceae bacterium | reverse complement strand
TCTTATTTCTTTCCACGAGTCAAAGGATTTAAATTTTTCGTAATCAAATTTATCCTGCACTCTTTTGCCGGCAAACGACTGTGCTGAAAAGGAAATTAAAAATCCAAGAATAATTAATTTAAGATATTGCATAGCTTTAATTTTTATTTTCTACTAAATCATATTCTGAAATCGATGTCATAAGATATTCTTCAACTAAAGCATTGTTGTATTTTATTTGAGCAGTATCAAGCTCAAAAGCTTCAATTATTGTTCTTTCATTAATGTGAAGATAATCCAACAAAACATTATCGTTATCATTTAAATAATTATTTGAAGATAGTTGTGGCCCGATTGTTTTTACCGGGATAAAAATGATGAGAAATATTGCAGCAAAACTTGCAGCCATGATAAGTGCAGGGCGTAAGTATCGCATAATGCCTGCTGGTGAATCGTCTTCAAGAGCAGCATTTTCTGCATCTATTCGTTCCATCATCCGCTCTGAGAAATAGTCGAAATATCCTTCGGGTGTTTTAAACGGATTTTCATTTTCAGGTAATATGTTTTTTTTCTTTTTCATTTTAGTCCCAAATTCATACAATTCGACTATTCAATTCATTAAAGGTTTAATGCTTTATTCTTCTTTTAATTGTTCTTCAATTTTTTTTACGGCATGATGATATGATGCTTTTAATGCCCCAACAGAGGTTCCCAGTATCTCAGACATATCATCATATTTTATTTGGTCAAAATATTTCATATTAAAAACCAGACGCTGTTTTTCGGGCAGGGTTAAAATTGCTTTTTGAAGTTTGAGCTGAATTTCTGTGCCTTCAAAATATTCGTCACTTTCAAGGCTGTTAATGAGATAGTCATTTTCGATTGTCCCTGAAAAAATGGCGCGTCGTTTTTTTTGTGATAGAAAAGTTAATGCCTCATTAGTCGCTATTCTATACATCCAGGTATAAAGTTCCGATTCAGCCCTGAATGATTCAATATTATTCCATACTTTGATAAATGTATTTTGTAAAACATCGTCGGTGTCTTCATGAGAAATAACAATTTTACGTATATGCCAATATAGATTTTCCTGATAGGATTTTACCAATTCATGAAAAGCCAACCTTTTGGTATCTATGTTTTTAAGTTGCTTTATGAGTTTGTCAGTCGGCATTAATATGTTTTTCAGCGTACAATTATTTGATTAACAAAGATACAAATCGTTTATTGCTTGTGCTATTTTTATCATTTTTTAGTGAATATTGCGTTATAAACTGTAAAGTAAAGTAAAAATATCTGAACATTTTTTACTTTCGTAAGTTCAAAGGCAACCTAATACGTAATTATAAAAAATGAAGCAGCTTATAATTGTTTTCTTTCTTGTTTTTTCCCTTCTATCTTCGTTCGTTTATGGGCAGTCGTTTAACGCGTCTGAAATTGTAACCGTTGATGACCAGCAATTTATTTTACATAAGGTTGAAAAAGGGGAAACAATATTTTCACTTTGTCAGCAATATAACGTTGAGCAAAAAGAATTGGTGGCAGCAAATCCGCAGTTGATTTTCGGGTTGAAGGAAGGCGATACCATAAAGATACCTTATTACGGGGAGGAAGAAAAAGAAGTTGAAGATGAAGTAAATGTCCATCAGTTTGACCGTGATGGAGCTGATTTAAAATATCATGTAGTAGCCAGGGGCGAAACGGTTTACTCGTTAGCCCGGGAATATAATATATCTATTGAAGCGTTTTATCGTTTCAACCCGGAGGCAAAAAAAGAGCTCCTCGAGAATGAGATTGTCCGTATTCCCTTAGACGCTGAAGAAGAAGAGTCATCCGGGCTGATTCGTGAAGATGCTGATTATTTTTATCACCAGGTCCGAGCTGGTGAGACACTGTATTCATTGTCGCAAAAGTATGATAAGAAGATGTCATTGATAATGGAGACGAATTCGCTATCTGATCAACAGCTTGAAGTTGGCGTGGTTTTGAGGATTCCGAAAAAAGAGGAAGAGGACGAGGAGAAAGCACCAATGGTTGATGGGGATGGCGAATATTTTTTACACAGGGTTGAAAGCGGTGATACTTTTTACAGTTACAAACGGCGTTTTGGGGTTACTAAAGAACAGTTGTTGCAATTGAATCCTGAATTGAATGACGGGTTGCTAGCCGGTTTAACCATAAAAATACCGTCAAAAGAAATTCCACAGGTGAAAGTAAAGCCACGTGATGCAGATAAATTTATTGATCATAAAGTTAAACCGGGAGAAACATTTTATAGTTTGTCGCGAAAATTTGATATTGGGATTATGGCCATTAAATCGCTAAATCCAGAGTTGAAAAACCGTGGTTTAAAAGCCGGTGAAATAATCTATATCCCAAATATAAAAGAGAAATATGAACTTGCTGACACATTAAAGTCAGAAGATGCAAAACCTTTAACCTTAACTGAAGAAACCGACATCGAACTTCCCGAAGCTTATTTCGAAGTTGAAGAGGATACTTTTGAAGTATACACCGACAAATTTAATATACTTGAGGATGATACGTTCCGAATTTCGATGTTCCTCCCTTTGTTCTACGATAAGAATGATACATTTAACCTTGAGCTCAGGGATGAAGAGGAGATGGCTAAACTTGATTCACTAAAAGATGTTGATCCGGAAATACTGGAAGCATATTTTGAAATCAGGTACGACGAAGAAAGCCTTCAGGCCGATACCATAATGACTGATTCGCTGGTTGTAAAATCACAAAAGAGTTTGATGCCCCATACGAAATATTTTATGAATTTTTACCAGGGGTTTTTGCTCGGGCTCGACTCAATGTACAATGCTGGTGTAAAAATCAGGTTAGATTTGTACGATAGCCAATACGACCGGGAAGTTGTTGATTCATTATTGTTAAGCAAAGATTTTATTAATGCCGATTTAATTGTTGGGCCGGTTGATGTTTCGTTGCAAAAGCATATTTCTGAATTTTCGAACAAAAATCAAATACCAATGGTGTCGCCTTTTTCCTCCAACAGTTTATTTCTTGAAGAGAACCCGTTTTATTATCAGGTGAGTCCGTCAAAGGATTATGTTCTTCGAAAAACTTCTGATTTTATTGGTGATGCCTTTTATGATAAGAACTTTATTGTGATGACCCTGGGCGAAATCGAGCAATTGTCTGAAAGTAACCTGGTAGATTTGGTAAGGGAGAAATTTTTCACGAGCGGTGTTTATAATAACGTTGGTGAAGTATTGTTTACGCAAGTCGACTTTACAGAGGGCGGACACCTGGGGTATTGGCAGGTTAAGAAAACGCTGAAACCCGACATGGAAAATGTAATATTTATTCCTGCAAGTGAGAACCGTGATGTGCGTGAAGCTTTGCTGAGCCGGGCAATTAATAGTTTATATGTTTTGTCTGAGGAATTTGATATTACTTTAGTTGGTGTGAGTGATTATCCAAATTTCAGAAGTATAAATACGGAGTATTTTCATAAACTTAAATTGCATTACTTAACACCCCGTTACGTCGATTATACTTCTTCGTTAGTGAATGAATTTATTGCAGGCTATCGTGGTCATTTTTACGATGAACCCGATGAGTATAGCTTCAGGGGATATGATATTGCACTTTTCTTTACGGGAGCATATGCTTATTTGGGCAATAATTTTTCTGACAAAATAAGTGCCTACCGTACACGGCTTACACAAAGCGATTTCAATTTTCAGCGCGTGTCCGAAATGAGTGGATATATGAACCATACCTTGTATATTATGAATTATACAAAAGGATATGATGTAAATATGCTTTACAAAATTACTGAAGGACGTATGATTGTGAATGAATAATATTGATAATGGTAAAAAAGCCTGTATTTTGCTGCTCTATCATTGCATATAACGGTTAATCGTTGTTTCTTTATTCATTATTTCAAAAACGAGGAAGTTGAAGCGGAAATTTTTTACAAACCTGATTCTATTATTAACGATTAATGTTTTGGTTAAGCCTTTCTGGTTGTTTGGTATCGACCGTACAGTCCAGAATGTTACAGGCGTTGATAACTACGGAATCTACTATTCATTGCTGGCCTTATCGGCAACACTGAATATTCTGCTCGATATGGGCATAACCAACTACAATAACCGTAATATTTCACGCTACAACCAATTATTGCCCAAACACCTGGGAAACATCCTCGGGATAAAGATGATGCTGGCCGTACTATATGCTATTGTTGTTTTGGGCTGGGGCGCCCTGGTTGGTTATAGCCAGGTGCAATTTCATATCCTTTCTTTTTTAATTGTGAACCAGTTTTTGTTGCAAATGATATTATACCTGCGTTCAAATTTGCAGGCTCTGCACCTTTTTACAACCGACAGCCTGGTGTCGGTGCTCGACCGCATATTTATGATCTTGTTTTGTGGTACCTTGCTTTTTACCGATATCACAGGCGGTGATTTCAAAATTGAATGGTTCGTTTATGTGCAAACATTCTCGTACGTGCTGGCAACAATCATTATCTTTTTAATTGTGTTGAAGAAAGCCGGCAAAATTAAGCTTCGCTTCAACCTGGGATTTACCCTGGTTTTTCTGAGAAAAACTTATCCGTATGCCATCCTGATTCTATTAATGGCCTTTTATAACCGTTTCGATACGGTGCTAATCGAACGGTTATTGCCCGGCGATGCGGGTGCACGGCAGGTTGGTCTTTATGCACACGGTTTCCGGCTTTTAGATGCGGTTTCGATGTTCGGTGTTTTGTTTGCAGGTATGTTGCTCCCCATCTTTTCGCGTATGATAAAAATACGCCAGTCAATTGGCGATATGGTTAGTTTCTCTTTCTCGCTAATTGTGTTTATTTCACTTACTACGGCTATTTCATCTTGTTTTTATAGTACTGAAATAATGGAATGGATGCAATATGATTATGTGACAGAATCAGCACCTATCTTTTCGGTACTTATGTTTGGTTTTATTCCAATTACCACCACTTATATTTTTGGAACCTTGCTAACTGCCAATGGCAGCATCCGCCAGTTGAATATTATGGCAGCGGTAGGTATGGTGCTGAATATTACTTTGAATTTGATTGTTATACCCCGATATGAAGCACTGGGTGCCGCTTTTGTGAGTTTATCAACCCAAACCGTTACGGCCATTGCCCAGGTTATTATTGCCGTGCGGATTTTTAATTTAAAAACACGTTGGGATTTAATACTACGTGTTTTGGCTTATGTTGTATTTGTAATTTTGGCAGGAGTATTAAGCCGCATGATTGATATCCCGCTGGCCGGCTATGCTACAATGTTGGCTATGTCGGTTTTAGGGGCATTTGTGGTTAAGCTCATTGATTTACGAAAATTATACGAACTGTTGTTGAGCCGTGAATGATGAAGCATAGTTACACCCCTGAAATATTGCAAAATGACGTGCGGTTTGTTTTAATGGAAAAGGTAGCGTATAGCGAAATGAAACCTTTTGTGAAGCGCGTACTGCAAAAGAAATCAAAGCTCATTGTTGCATATGCTTATGCCCAGGTGATTGCCATTGCCTTTTTATTGGGGCTTGTATCCTTTTTCTTATTTGGGTTTTTCAAAAACGGTGAGTTTTTACCCGAGCTAAAGTGGCTTGGCCTTTCGGTGCTATTTTCATTAACTATTCTGGTCGTAATTCATGAATTGTTACATGCTTTGGCTTTTCTTGCATTGGGAAAACGAGATATTGGTTTTGGCGGACAAGTACGAAAGTTTATGTTTTATGCCGAATCGAACAGGCAGGTACTTGACCGCGATCAGATGTTGGTTGTAGCTTTTACTCCTTTTGTGGTTATTGGTATTGCAAGCATTCTTATTTCTGTTTTGGCTTTTCCTGACCCATTCTGCATGTTTGGTGTAGGTGTTTTTGCCTTGCATTTCTTTTTCTGTTCGGGCGACATGGCCATTGCCGCTCATTTTATTCGTGAACCGGGGCTCTATACTTACGATGACCGGAGTAAGCAAGCAACATTTTATTACAAAAAAGTGGAATAGGGAAATCAGGCTTATTATATGAAGTGGTAGCCATTTAGTCATAAATCATTGTTGACTTTTTTGCATAAAAAATTCAGATTAGCTGTTTTATTTGATAACAGTAAAGCCAAATAAAATGTTCCTGTATTTCAAATTCTACCGATAAGCAGATATAAGTTGCAACTGATTGGGGAGAATAGAGACATGTAACGGATATAGCCCTAAGTATTCACCGTCGGCTTCAAAACATATGGGAGAAGAAATGTCAAGCTTAATGTCTTGTACCTGGTAAAAATCGAAATACTTAATTTTTTCAACCCTGCCGCCAAATAGCTTTGGCAAGCTAAGAATGAGTTTGCGCTTCGATATTTTACACGCCAGGGTAACATCGAGCAATCCGTCGTTGGGTATGGCATGGGGCAGGAGTTTAAAACCACCGCCTTTGTATTGGCACACGCCAATGGTGAGGTTGTAAATTTTTGTTTCGATCTTTTTATCGTCAAGATGAATCAGGCTATTGATGTTTTTATGCGAGAACAACGATTTTATCAATCCTTTTATGTAATCCGATTTTTTCGATTTGCCTTTTAACTTGTTGGGCAGGATATATTTTACGACGCGTGCATCAAACCCGATTCCCACGGAGTTGATAAAATAGCGGGTTTCGTCCATTAATTGTTCGTTTTTATACAAAACCCTGCCAACATCCTGATGGATAATTCGCTCTTTTTT
>JAGYOI010000071.1 GCA_018399395.1 Prolixibacteraceae bacterium | reverse complement strand
CGATGGAAACCATCAATACCGAAGAGGCGACGCAATCTATCAATGATTACATCAAAGCAATGGAGAAAAAAGCTCTGACACAAGCCATCGACGATAAGATTGCTAAACTGATGGAGGATAATGCCGAAAAAGAAATTGACGGAACAAAAGGGAAAATTAAATGGTATCAGGCTCTTGGTAATGCAGTTATAAGTTCAGGAAACCTTGTTATTGCTGGCGAATTGAATCGTAGGACAGAATTGAAAAATTCAGAAAAATACGAACGTGAATATAACGAGCAACTTGAGGCTTTAATGACCAAACGAGCAGAATTGGATGCTACCGGGAAAAGTGCCGATGGCAGTACCGAGCTTACCGATGCAGAAAAAGCTGAACTTGCAGCCGCCGAGGCAGATAAAGCACGTAAAGAAGCTGCCGACAAAGCAGCCGCGCAGCGTGTCGAAAATGCTAAAAAAGCACTCGAACAGCTCGAAGAAAGTCACGATAAAGAACTTGTAGAGCTCAAGCGGCAAATGATTGAGAAAAATGAAACCAAGGAATGGTTCGACGAACAATCACTGCAACTTGAACGTGAATATTTAACAAAGAAACTTTCGCTACAAAAAGTCTCGGGCGACAAAACCCTTAAAACCGAAGAAAGCATTCTGAACAATCAACTCAAACTCCGCGAAAAATATCAAAAAAATATCGACGATCTCGATAAAGCAATAAACGATATTAAAGACGATTTCACACTCGAAGATGATGGGGTTTTTGATGAAGAAAGTGCTCAAAAAGGTATCGATGCCTTAAATCGATACGAAGAATTAAAGCAAAAATACAAGTCCGAAGAGGAAACACAAGCCGAACAATTTAATAATGAATTAGCCGACTTGCAATTAGCAATGGATTCCGGTTTGCTTACTCACGAAGAATTTGAGAAACGCAAAGCCGATATTACAAAGAATTACACCGAAAAAAATATCGGTACATACAAAGAGTATTTCAATGCAGTTGGCGGTATTGTAAATGGTTTGGGCGATATGCTTTCGGCGCAAAAAGAAGCCGAATTGGCTGAGGCTGGCGACAATGCAGCACAGCGCGAAGCAATTGAAAAAAAATACGCCAAAAAACAACAGTCTATTGCAAAAGCGCAAGCTGCCATTAGTGCAGCTCAGGCCATTATTCAATTGTGGGCACAGCCTTCTGTTATTCCCGAACCTGCAAACAGTATATATAAAGGAGTAATGAGTGCAGTTATTTTTGGTACAACCGCTGCTCAGATTAAAAAGATAAACGCTGCTCAGTTCAAATCCGGTGGTTTCACCTCCCGCGACAATTCCGACAGCAAGCCGGCCGGAGTGGTGCACTCAAACGAGTGGGTAGCCAGTGCGCCGCTGCTCCGTAACCCCGAAACACGCCGCCACATCGACTACCTCGAAAACGTGCAGCGTGGTTTCTACCCCCGCTTTAACACCGCCGCCATTGCCGGAGCTGTCAACGGAGGCTTCAAAGTGGGAGGCTACACTACCACGCCACCACCGGTGCAGGGTGCAAGCACCACCACCGCGCAAGTGCCGGGTCCCGACCCCGAAACAAAAGCAATGATGGGCGCCATGGTTGGCTTCCTTCAAAAACTCGACCGCGAAGGGGTGCGAGCCGATGTTAATGCTCTCGAAATTCGCGATAAACTAAATAAATACAATAAAGCACAAAATGATAATACGCTATGATTACTGTAAAAGCTAACGGGGTACCGCTTGATTTAAACAAAGATTATAAAATCGAAATTAAAAAACATTCTCAGCTTTTTTCTTTCGATAAAATCATGGGCGATATGGTTGTCGATATTACTTTTCCGGAAACCGACAACAACCGCTCAATTCTACTCGACCCAAACAACTTTGCTCTTGTGCGCGACAGTAAAGAGTTCGAAAACTCAACAATCGAGTGTAACGGAAACATTCTTCTTCGAGGTACAATTGTTCTAAACGAAGGCTTTTCGGCTTCGTTTCGCGGAGCAATTGGCAATTTATCGGCAAAGCAAAGCGATATGTATATATCAGACCTCGATTTACCGGTACGAACATTTATAAATGCATCGTCGTACGATGATAGCACAATCGATTATTGTGCCCCTACAATTATCAACAACTTGTTTTTCGACGGTGTTTCAAAATCACAACCTTCGCGAATTGATGTCGATGGCAACGAGATACAAGAAACATTATTACAAAAAAAACACGCAAACAATTTTTATTTAATCAACTCACCTGCATTTGCCGGTAATGTCGATAATAATTTAGATGAGCTTATTTTTTTTGCAAGCGATATCAACACCTATAAACTCACTGTAGTTTCTCCGTTTATGTTCTTGTTTAACGCAACAAAACATATTTTTTCGGCATACGATTATTTTATTCGCGAAAACGAAATATCAACCATTTCAGAATTGCGAAGATTGTGCATATATAACAATTGCGATCTTAATATAATGACATCCGATACTTCTGAAATTATACAAGGTAAGGAGTTAAAAGACGGCACTTTGTGGGTGTTTCAAAAATTCGACGTTTATTCTGCCGCGCGCGAAATGGGTACTTTTACAATTAATAAATTACTACCCGACATCAAGCTTTCTGAATATATACTCGGAATTCAAAACCTGCTGAATGTTGTGTTCGCTTTTCGCGACGATAATTATATCGATATTATCGATCGTGAAAAAGTATTCGATGCAGAACCGGTTGATATATCCGAATATCAAATAGGCAATTGGGTGCTTGGCGAACAAAAAAATGTTACTCTTAAATTTGAACAGAAACACGATGAAAACGACGAATTTTTTTCGGTTTATTATAAAGATCTTTCGAAACGGCTCGATGATTTTGCCGACGATTTAAATACAATCGATGATCTTGAATTTACTACCGGCAGTTTTCTGGGCGAATTAAGGCGGGTAAAAGAAAACAACGCAATTTACGAGTGGAATTTTACCGTCGATCAAAACGCAATTACAGGACTTGAAAAACAAATTTATTCGTGGAAATTTATATCTAATGACTTTCAGCCCGGATTTATAAACTACAGCTCTGAACAAAACGAAGAAAAGGTCGAAACGTGTTTCTCTACACTTGCAGGCGATACTATTCCTATAGCACAACAACCGGGTAAATGCAGCCTTCGTATGAGTAGCGAAGCTCCTTTCTCTCCCCGCCTTTTATTTTATAAAGGCGGATTAAGTTGCAGCAACGAAACCGATAACTATTCTCTTCGCTTTAATGGCGACAAAGGTTTGTTACAAAAACGATGGCATGTGTTTGGCAATTGGTGGGCAACCCGGCAAAAGGTTACAGGTAAATTTCATTTGCCACAAAGTGTTTTGCAAACTATCGATATAAATAAACCGGTTAAATCGGCCGACGGCACTGTTTTAATCGACGAAATGATTACACAGTATTCACATGCCGGGCCCCTCGTTACACAAATTGTAGGATACAGGGTGTGATGTCCTTTAAACATTAATTTTTCTTTTCGAATTTTATAAAAAACAAAAATATGAGTTTATCAATTACAGTACCTGCCAATGTAGTATTAAGCGGAAACCCTATATGGGTCGAAGTAACAAATACCCGAACAGTTTCAAGTGTAAAAAATCTTTATACATGTGTAAAAATCGAAGCAATTGATGTTGGTGGAGCAACCTACGCTACACGTATTTTAAAACAGAAAGGAAATACGGCAAAATTCGACATAAGCTCGCAGCTCGATATTCCTTACGATTTTAAATTCGCATTAAGCTCTGACGATAGTTCTGCTATTACGCACGACAATATGAAAATGTGCGATTTTAAAATAACTCCCGGCGAGAGTTTTGTAAACCCGTACAACGATTATATTGAATATTGGGGCGACAGTGCGAATATTAAAACACTAAAGGGTAAACTCGATAATTACAACCTTAAATTATTAAACGAAGAAGAAACAACGTTTTACGACAAATACATCGCTAAACGCTTTTTAACCGAAATTGAAGGCAAAACCATATATGTGAAACACGCAAGCCATCCTGTTAAATTCTTTTTCAACTGGTGGGCTTCTAGCACAACTGGATATAATGTTGTAATTACATTGTATTATAGCGACAATACAACCGAGGAAAGTTTAATATCATTTGATAGCACGTTTGAATTTTTGAAGTTTGCCGAATTTTCGGGCGAATTAATTGCCGAGGCTTATTCTACGCATCCTGATAAAACAATAACTCAATACACTGTTGCTATTGTGAGTAGTACGGTTAATACAGTTATGACTGTAGTATGTACAAACGAATTTACTGATGATTATTCAACCATTTATTTTGTGAATAAATTTGGAACTGTTGAAGCAGTTAACTGTTACGGCGATTACAAAATTGGTAGCGAAATCGAAAAGGAAACATTTTCGCGAACACTTCAAAGCAACGACTTGTTTTATTCACCCGATGAAAATGTTTCGATAAAAAACGACATATCAATATCGATAAACACAGGCTTTAAAACACGCGATGAGCGTAGGTGGATACAAGATCTTTTATTGTCGCCTTACAAAAAAGCATGGATACGAACAGGATGGTTAAAGCATTTACCCGATTGCGATTATGGTTTTGCTCCTATTACAATTAAAAGCAGCAGCCAAATCGACAATAGCTCTACCGATGTGTTAGGAATCGACATCGAAGCTTCAATATCATATAATTACTAAGTTTAATGAAGGCATTTAGCAAGGAAGATATAAAGCACATATTTGCAAAGTCGCAAATTACACCGGCAATGATGCGCCAGTTAATCAATTCGTTGTGGCGCGATTATCAATATTTATATGCCGAGAAATCAATATCTGAACAAAGTGCAGGCAAAGCCGATCCGGCAAGTGCCGAATTTAATCAGCTGTACGAACTTGTACGCAACAGTTTTCTCAAAACCGAGCTCGATGGCGATTCATGCTATGCCTCGGCAATTGGACACAACAACAGCCTTAAAGCCGATTTTTCGCAAGTATATGGTTTTTTTAATCAAACAAACGCATTTTTCGAAACCATATTCGGACGTTTTGCCACTATCGACCTCGAACAAAACCCCGCCGAATGGATAAACACCGACAGGCTTTTTGTTATTGGTAATGGAACAAATGACTCAAACAGAAATGATGCTATTACTGTTTATAAGAGCGGTTATACAAAAATAGATAATGCGATAGTTTTATCGTTATACGATCACAGCAACGATGGTGTTAATCAAGCAACTCCATTGCCGGGATCACTTCAATTTTTTGATGATAAATTTGAAGGCTACAGTGAAGCTAATGGATGGGAAACTTTTTTAACCGAATCGATTTTAGACGATTATGCAACGCAAACATGGGTAAATGAACAGGGGTTTTTAACAACCGAAACTGACCCGGTGTTTACTGCCTCGGCAGCATACGGTATTACCTCGACAAACATAAGTGAATGGAATACTGCTTACGGTTGGGGTGACCACTCCAGTGCAGGTTACTTATCTGATGCACCCAGTAACGGTACTACCTACGGTAGAAAGGACGGTGCGTGGATAGAAGTGGATTCAGGAGGAATTACAACCGAAACTGACCCAATATTTACAGCCTCGGCAGCGTACGGTATAGCTGCATCCGATATAAGTAATTGGAACACTGCTTTTGGTTGGGGTGACCACTCCAATGCAGGATATGAGCTTATATCTAATTTAGGAACACACGCTTATTTAGATTACTGGTTTGGTTCACAGGCTCAGTTTGATGCTCTTACCACCAATACTGATACCATATATTACATCGAGGAATCTGACGTAGATGTAACCGCTGTGGCAGAAGATATTACCAGTACAGATATAGCTAACTGGACAGCAGTTTACAATTGGTATAATTCGGGAGGCGGAACAATAACATATCCTGCTTCCGGGATTGTTATTAGTACAGGTTCGGGCTGGGGTTCGTCCATCTCATTATCTGAAGGGTTTTTGTACTACGATGGTTCAAGCTTCTCGTGGCAATCAAGTAGTAGTGTTGCGGAATCCGACCCAATATTTACGGCCTCGGCAGCATACGATATTACCTCGACAAATATAAGTAACTGGAACACTGCCTTTGGTTGGGGTGACCATGCCGTTGCAGGGTATGAACTTGTAGCAAACTTAGGTACACATGCCTACTTAAATTACTGGTTTGGCTCACAGGCTCAGTTTGATGCACTTACAACCAACACCGATACTATTTATTATATAGAGGAATCTGATGTTGATGTAACGGCTGTTGCAGAGGATATTACCAGTACTGACATTGCTAATTGGACGGCCGTTTATAACTGGTATTTAACAGGAGAAGGGCTTTTGCCTACTGGTTCGGTGGGAAAAATACTTTATCACGATGGCTCTGATTGGATTACTTTAAATGCAGGAGCTAACGGAACGGTTTTATCTATTGCAAGTGGAGTACCGGCATGGGTTGCAGGTGGTGGTAGTATGGTTTATCCTTCGAGTGGTTTGGTGTTGAGTAATGGTTCAAGTTGGGAAACTTCAATAACATTATCAACCGGATATTTGTATTATGATGGTTCATCGTTTACATGGCAATCTGGAAGTAGCGTGGTAGAAACCGACCCAATATTTGCTGCCTCGGCAGCATACGATATTACCTCGACAAATATAAGTAACTGGAATACTGCTTACGGTTGGGGTAACCATGCCAGTGCAGGTTACTTATCTGATGCACTTTCTGATGGAAATACGTATGGTAGAAAGGATGGAGCATGGGTGGAGGTTACCGGTGGCAGTATGGTTTATCCTTCG
>JAGYOI010000070.1 GCA_018399395.1 Prolixibacteraceae bacterium | reverse complement strand
ACGGACAGCGTTGTGGTAAACGGCGACAATTTTAGCCTGACTTACAACAAGTGGAAAGGCCAGTTAGTATCATATACTGTTAGTGGACAGGAGTTCATGCAAAGACCCCTTTACATGAACTTTTGGCGGCCTCTTGTGGATAATGATTATGGCAACCATTTGTATCGTATTTCAGGTGTATTCAAGGAAGACGCCAAACAAACATGGGGGCCGGAAACCATACTAAAACAAACAGCAGATAGTATAACCATTGAAGTCAAAAGGCTGTTTTTTATCATTCGGTCGGCCCAACACACCACGTACACTATTTTTCCTGATGGAAGTATAAAAGTAAAAGCAAGTACAACCTTTGATAAGGGCTTGCCAGAACTGCCCCGCTACGGTATGCGGTTTCAAATACCTCAACAGTTCGAAAACATGCAATATTACGGCCGCGGGCCACACGAAAATTACCAGGACCGCAAAACAGCTTCATTGGTGGGTTTGTATTCCCAAAAAGTAGAAGACAATTTTGTGCCTTACATACGCCCGCAGGAAAACGGTAACCGTTGCGACGTGCGATGGGTACAATTTACCGATTCAACCGGGAAAGGACTGAGAATAGAAGGTTTTCCTACCGTCGATGTGGTAGCCCACCATTTTCCGCTTGAAGATTTGGACTTTTACAAGGAAGACCCGGACAGAAGGCATACCATTGACATTGTTAAAAAGGACATGGTGGAAATATGCATTGACCTGAAACAACGTGGGGTTGGGGGCGATGATTCATGGGGCGCCAGGCCTTTTGACAAATACCGGCTTTTAAACCAAAACTATAGTCTGGAATTTGTTTTAAAACCGGTGCTGCCCAATTAATATTGAAAAAAGGAGTAAAACCTTCCATTTAAGGTTTTACTCCTTTTACAAATACTGTTATTTGCACCGAAACGAACGAAACAATTTGAAAATTCCGTTTAGATGTTTAGCAATTATATAAATTAAAAAGGGATTGAATAAAATTTATAATCCGCTTTTAATTATTAGTTTAAGTATGGATTGGTTCGTTTTCACAAAATATATGCCCGACTTAAAAGTGCCGTCCTGTATTTTAATCTGTTTTTCTCCATTCAAATCGTAACCAAATACTTTTTTACCTAACAAGGTAAATATCTCTATTTTTTGTACATCCCGGTTAACATCAATAACAAAACTACCTGAACTTGGATTTGGATATATCTTAACTGCCTTCTGATCAACTTTATCATCGCTCACAGAAACTGCATCAGACAAAACAGTAACCTTCATTTGGTCGGTGTCCGAATCACCATCTATATCGGTAACGGTCAGTTCAAAAGTATAGGTATCTTCAACCAGATCCGAGAAAGTTGGTGTTAGGCCGTCAGTACCGCTAAGGGTTGCATTGCCACCACTTATTTTTGCCCAGTTATAGCTTAGGGGGCCATCGCCTCCATTACACCAGGCATCAGCTACTGATATGCTATTCTCAGGCAATGTAATGGTAATATCACTTCCGGCCCCGGCCTTTGGGATTAGGTTACCCACAACCCCGCCTAAGGTTACTGAGGCAAATAACGATGGGTTTTTCCATGAGTCATCAACAGTGGCAAACCATGATTTTTTGGCATCGCGTTCGCCTCCATCATCATCATCGTTTATGTGGATATCTATTCCAATAAGGTCATCTTCCGATGGGGCTTCAATACCAATGGCTGACCATGGGATAGCAGTTTCAAGTATGTAGGTTTCCGAATCCGGGTTGCTAAATGTCCATTCTATACCTTTTGTCGACCCTGAAGGGTTATACCCCCCGGCATATACCACGGTAGTGTTGTCGCGAACAAAGCCGTACTGAACATCATTCGAGCCATCGTACGATGCTTTATTACTGTTATCACCGTCAATATATACTTCAATTACATCATCCTTGTACCAATCTGAGCTCCCGTTGTCAACGCTAAATGCATCATCGGTTACTTGCACATAAATGTATAAATGGTTAACATCCCATAAGGCTGTCCATTTTCCCAAAAGATCGGTTTCAGAAGCCATTCCTACAAGGCTGTTTGCAATTAATTTTGTTTCAGGGTAGGCTTCATCCATTATACCGTCAATAACCGCAGAAGCACCGGGAATCATTTGCTCTTCAAAATTAGCAGTTAAGGTGGTATCCATATCCATGGTAATGCTTCGTGAAATATCCGTACTGCCATCGCTCCAGTCAATAAACGTATACCCATCAGCAGGCGTTGCTGTAACAGTTACCACTTGGTTCTCATTATAGGTCAGGTTGTTTTCGTTTGGGCGGGCCAAAAAGGCGCCACCTTCTTCCGGGTTTGCATTAAGTGTTATGGTATAGGTTGGAATTGGTGACAAGGACACCGAAACCTCCTTATCGCCATCCATATACACCGACACGCATTTGCCTGTTCCGGTAGTGTCTCCTTCCCAAACAGGGTTACCATACCCAAGGTCAGGGTTAACACAAACATTAACATAACTATCGGCGCAATATTCACCTGAACCAAGGTTTAACGTACCACTCCCCTCGGATATACTCACATCAAGGTTATATTTTACTTCGCATGAGCCACCACCGGCTACCCCGTGGAGGTAAGCATAAAGCGCAGTTTTTCCTTTCATGGTTTGGCGGGGGGTAAATTCACCTACCGGGCATAAAAATGGCGTGTTCCAATGTCCTTCGGCAATGGGCCACTTATTTTTAAAATCGGAAGGGTAGCCCTTGCTCGTGTACCACCCGGCACAGCCGGAAGCTCCGTCAGCATTATTTGATGATCCCCACCAGCAATCGTTATGCATGGTCATCATGTATGGGGTGTGTCCGTAGTGAACACCTGGCCATCCATCATTTTGCCCGGTGGTATAGGTACGTTCCAAATAATGTGACCCCACGGGGCCTGTCATCATAATTTTGTTCATCGGGTTTCGGCCCATGCTATAATCGGCCTCCAATATTATTGCCTTTAAAAACAGGTCTTTTTCCGACACACTACTGGTCACAGCATGAGCTGCCAGCGCCCATTGCACGTTCTGACCCGATTGCCAGAATGCCGATGCATCATTTTTGTCGGCAGTTGTCCGGCGCGATGGTTGGCTAAAATCGGTGTTGTAATTGTGCGCATCATTAATAATAGCTGCCTTTAAATTGCTTTGCAGTTGCGGGTAATTTACCGCACGGTTGGTAAACACATAAGCAATTGAAGCGTATAGCTGGTTATAACCTGAATTGCTCCCGTTCCACACCGGGGTGGAGTGGTCAACGCTTGAACTGTTAACCTCGGAAAGTTCCGCCATGTCGTCTTCATATTTTGTTTCTCCGGTTATGTTGTACAAGTAAGCCGCGGCGGTCATTTTAAAATCGCGGCCCCTTAAGTTGTTTCCGCCATTGGCATTGATTGACGTGTTCAGGCCTGCACCATCGGTAACATAAGTATAGGCTTCAATAGCCTTATCACGGTAATATTCCATCAAGGAAGTTTTTCCTGCTAAACGGTAACATTCGGCTATCATGGCCGATGATGCGGCAGCCTGCCAGGCCATAATTGGGTGTGCAGCAGCCTGGTAAAGAATGCCACTATAGTTTTTCCCATGGTGGTTAACCGGATTAGTAACCCCGGAACCGTATCCATTGCTCACTTTTAAACTTAACCAAAAGTCCACTTCGTATTGAGCTTCCTGGACAATATCGGGTACCCCGTCGCCACTTTCGGCTATTTCAAGGTCATCGTCATTTAAGGCATTCCCCTGGTGCAACACATATGGCAGTAATATATCATAAATATTTGCCACGTGGTGGTCATGCCTGTCCCAGTCAAATGCATCCACGTGTCCTCCTTTAGCATTGGGGTTTGTTTCTCCGGTTGCCCCATCTGCCCAAAGTGCAGCCTGGTCCCACCTGTCTCCGCCTCCAGATGGTAATCCGTTATACCTGCTATAGGTAGTAACATAAACTTTGGTTGGGCCGTATCCGTCCGATTCATCGCCGGGTATCATTAATGGGATACGGGGCACCGGTTTAATGCCGTTTACATCTTTTTGGCCCAACCGCATGTAATAATAACCGCGTACGGCCATTTTATAGGGGTCATATAGTGCATCATTGCTGACCTTAAATTCCGGGCTGCAACCAATGCCCTCAATGGCAATGCGGTATGTTCCCGGGGTGTTTAAGGAACTTAAATCGCAATTCCAGATAGGCGACTTAATGAGTTCACGGGAAAACACGTCTTTCGCCCCCTCGCCTTTCCAAAAATTAACAGAACCAACAACTTGCTGGGCTTGATTTTCCGTATTATAGGCAATAACATCGTTGCCCTCGTAATCCGAAAAATCGGCATGGCCGCCATCGCCCATAAACATGTAAATATCGGCCGATTTCATTTGCGTAAACTGGGGAACATATCCGGCCAGGTTTAAGTGTATGGCTTCCGATTCGGCTGCTGCCGAAAAAATATCATAGGTAAATGTATAGTTAGTGCTATCGGCATTGGTGTTCGAATTTATGTTTATTGAATACGTTTTACCTTGCTGCAAGGCATTGGGCAATACCAGGAAAAGCTTGTGTTTTAACGCATGTTTGTTGGGGGTGCTCGAAATCGTATTGGTTGAACCCCAAACTTTTGATTTGCGGAATATATCTGTGGGATTTTTGCCTTCTTCATAGTTGCCATCGTCGGCTGATGTAATAAACCAGTTCGCGTTATCCTGCGCATTTGCTGTATTAAGGGCACTACCGTAATAGGTCATCCCATTGTCTGGCCATGGGCCACCATGCCCATAATATGCCGAAGGGCCTTTGGCATCGTCCTGGTACCAGGTTTCACCATCGATAAAACACACAACAATAGTTTGGTCGTTGACTATCTTGACATATTCAAGATTCGTTGCTTTTGCATTTATGCCCAATACAACCAAAAAAGACATAAACATTTTCAACTTCTTCATAATTTTGAGTTTAATAATTTAGTTAGTTAATTTCATTTAGTATAAAAATGTTAGTTGATGCTTAACTTCACGGTTTTAAGAATGTCTTCCGACGACCGGGCGATCATTACATTAAATTCACCCGGTTCAAACACCCACTGCATTTTTTCATCATCAAAAAAGGCCAAATCCGATTTGTTCACCTTTATGGTTACCGGAACGGTTTCGCCATTTTTTACCATTACTTTTTGGAATCCTTTCAGTTCATATTTTGGCCGGGGAAGTGACGATTCCACATCGCTTACATAAACCTGTACAACATCGGCACCATCACTATTGCCGGAATTAGAAACATTCAGTGTTATTTGTATATTGCCAGCTTGTTGGCTCACCTTAATATCAGCGTAATTAAAGGTGGTATATGAAAGGCCGTGGCCAAAAGGGAACAATGCTTTTATATTATTTGAAACCAAATAACGGTAGCCCACATAAATATCATCCTTATAATGAACATCTACTCCATCGCCGGGGAATTCGCCCAGGGCATGTGCCCCAATATCATTAAGGGTTTTGGGGAAAGTAACAGGCAATTTACCCGATGGATTAACCTTTCCGTAGATAATTTCGGCCAGGGCGTTCCCGGTTTCCATTCCCGGATAAAATGCCATAAGAATTGAAGGTACTTGCGTAACGAAAGGCATTTCAAGGGCAGCACCCGAAACCAAAACCACCGCAATGTTTGGATTAATCTCTGCTAAACGGCTAATTAAACTGCTTTGATTATAGGGCAGTTTTATGTCTTCTTTGTCGAAAAACTCCGTATCAAATTCGCGCGTTTCGTTTGAGCTGATATCGCCGTGGTTCAAGCCGCCAATAAATATAACCTTGTCAGCCTCTTTGGCATAACCAAGTGCTTCACCGGCCAGTTTTTCATTGTTGGCATCGGGGTCGGAGCTATAGGCCCCGGCATAAACAATTTTAGTGCTTTCACCTTTTTGTTCCACCAATCCCTTAAAAGGAGAAACCTCATAAAAAGGCTTAATACCGGCAGCACCACCCCCTTCGCCATGCAGTCTTTTGGCATTTTCACCCACAATAAGGATGGTCTGTTTTTTATTTGGATCAATGGGCAGAAATCCGTTCTCATTTTTGAGCAGAACAATACCTTCGCGGGCTACTTTTCTTGCTATGTCCTGATGTTCCTGGGTATTTCTTGCCCCGGTTTGGGCGCTATCTGTTTTGGTTCGTTTAATAAGCCGTAAAACCCTTCGCACTTTATCGTCAATCAGCTTTTCATCTATTTCATTGTTCTGAATTTTCTCTTTTAAAGGATCGGCCATATAAAAACGGTTATACTCGTTTTTACCAAGTGATATTTCGGTGCCCATTTCTATGTCGATGCCTCCATAAACAGCTCCTTCGGTTGACTTTACAGCTGCCCAGTCGGAAATAACAGCACCTGAAAACCCCCACTCTTTTTTCAGGACATCTTTTAATAAATAAGCGTTGTGCGAACAATATTCGCCACGAACTTTATTATACCCGCTCATGATAGAATACGAGTTCCCTTTTTGCACCGCGGCTTTAAAGCCCGGCAAATATATTTCGCGTAGCGCCCTTTCACTAAGCTCCACGTTTATGGAATCGCGCAATGTTTCCTGGTTATTGGCTACATAATGTTTAGTACAGGCCGCCACCCTCTTGTCTTGTAGTCCCTTTACATAAGGCACAGTCAACCGACTAATCAAAAAAGGATCTTCGCTCATGTATTCAAAATTGCGTCCGCACAAAGGGGTACGAACAATATTTATGGATGGCCCAAGCACCACGTTCTTTTTGCGGTGCAATGCTTCGTTGGCTAAAACGGTACTGTACTCATAAGCCAGTTCAGGG
>JAGYOI010000007.1 GCA_018399395.1 Prolixibacteraceae bacterium | reverse complement strand
GGGTCCGGCCTCGATCTCCTCGCCGTCGCCCCTGTGGGCGTGGATTCCTGGTAAAGGTCTTCAATCTTGAATGTTTGGCCTTTCAGCTCCTCAAGGTCATCCCAACTCGTCACCTTGTACGGCAATTCAAGAATTGTTTCGGGGGTATGATTGCTATATTTTTCAAGCTTTAATTTTCCATTACTGATTTCAATCTTCTTTGAACTTAATGAATGCAGACCTTCGAGGATAAGTGCCGGCTTTACTTTTTTGCTTTTGTTATTGCTTTCGGCATCCTGAACCAATAAACGGATATCGGGATTATTAATTTTTACATGGTCAACGGGTAATCTTCCCTTATTAAAAAGATCGAGGATGCTGGCATTCGAAATTTCTACCGATGGTATGTTAGCGAACACTGAAAGTGGCATGTCGTTAAATTTATCCGATAGGATGTCGGGGTATAATTTGCTGTTGTTGATGTAAATACGCTTTTCCATGGTGTTTATGCCAATTTCTTTGGCATCGATGTGGTGAACTTCATCGGCAAAAGTAAACGATTGGTCTTCGAGGGTGAGGATGATATCATCGGAAAAGAACAGTTTATTCTGCTTTTGATGAGAATAAGCATCGATTTCGAAGTTATACATTTTAATGGAAAACTGGTTCGATAATTCTAGTTCAGCCTCATTTTCGCGGAAATGGGTAAAATTTAAAACGCCGTTTTTTAGGTTCAGGTTGCCAATTTGAATTACATTCATGTAGTCGGCAATAAGCGGGAATACATCTTCCCTAAAGTCGAAGTTGCTGAGTGAGCGGGTGTTTTTTGTTTGGTTGACCCCGTATTTTTTAAAGTTGATTACCGGTTTGAATGCTGTAAAGTTGTCGATGCTCAGGTTTTTGTAAAAGAATGCCTGATGGAGTTTGGCCCCGCTAAGTTCTATTTTGGGGAATTCGAGGTTTAATTGTTGTTCGTGGCTGTGTATGCGTTCGCTTACCGTTGCATCTGTAATTATTGGTTTAATTGTGAGGTTATAGGCATTGGCTTTCTGACCGAGGCTTGACAAACGGAGTGAATCGGTGAAAAGCATGTGCGATTTATCGGCAAGCTGAAGTTCAATATCGCTGAAAAGCAGGTTGAATTGTTCGGCGAAAAATATTTTATCGGTCTGATAAAATGTTGAGCTGTCGACCGACAATTCTTGTAATTCGAAATTGTACACTGTGGAAAAAAATCCCGATTCTTCAGTTTCTGTAATGTAATTGTATTGAATTGTTCCGTTGGAAATGATGGTGCGGTCAACATAAATCCCTTTCAGGTAATCGCGTGTTTTTTCAAGAATAATGCTCTTGTCGCGTGTTTCTTGTTTTCTAATAAAACGGGGCTCGAAACCAATTGTGGTGTGTGGATTGCTTAATTGAAGCTTTTCCATTTCAATTTTTTGATCATGATAAAAGGAACGGAAATCAATCTCCGAAAAAACAGATTGTTCGCTGTTCACATTTACGGTTGTGTTGGTTTGTGTTTTAATGGAGTCGTTAACCGGGGCAAATGATATTTTGCCGGTTGACAGCGAATGTGTGGCTGAATTTGCATCTAACTTTTCAATTGTAAGCCGGTGGATGTTGTCAATATGGTTTAGGGTAAATTTATCTGCTTCGAGCTTAATGTTTTGCGCCGATAAAATACGGTCGCGGTTTTTGTACGACGATGAATCGGCAAGAAAGTTATAAAATGTGAGATTGACGCCTTCTACTATTTGTGCCGGTTTATCAGTATTGGGTGGTATCAGTTTTACTTTTGAGTTTGTAAATGAAAATCGCCCTACCGATACCCATTTCATGCTGTTTTCTATGAGGGGAAAAAAGTTGATTTCGTTAATGGGTGTTCCTTTGGTGATTTGATTGCCAAATTTTATAGCGATATCCGTATTTTCAAAATCCATTGATTCAATGTGCAATGTATCGGCAATGTTTAAATAGCTAATGCCCGGAACATTCATCTTTATGTGGGGCATGGCAACGGTAAACCGGTTGTTCTCAATGTTTTCAGTTCCCTGTAATGGTTTTAGCTGTACATTTCTTGCGTTTACAATGTTTGTAAGTAATGATAAATCGATGCGTTCAATTTGGATGGAGTGGACACTGTCGGGCAGTTTTTTGTGCAGGTTTTCAACCACCAGCTTTAAATCCGATATGTCGAACGGGTAGGGTGTTTCGGTGTATTTTATACCACCGATTTTAAAATGCGTTGCTTCCAAATTTATTACAGGCTGAATATCGCCCATTGCAAACAGGGTGTCGATGTTCATGTTGGCACCGCTAAACCGTAAGGTGTCGAAAAAAACTTCAGAGAAAAATGGTATGCTAATCGTGTCCCCTTTTACAATATTATTGTCTGAGAGTTGTTTCATACTTACTTTTTCCCCCGTATTTAAGCGCAAATCAGGTTTTATGGTAGTAAGTTTTGTCGCACGGAACTGTCGTTTGGACAGAATTGAAAGAATATTAATGTTGTCAATTTCAAGCAATTCGGTATAAAAGAAATAGCTTTCAGTGCTGTCTGAAGATAAGTTCTCGCGGGTGGGTTCAAATTTGATGTCACTAATCGATAACCGTTTATGCCTTAACTCTACATCGAGTTTATTGAAATGTAAGCGGTATTGTTTATCGGTATGCTGATAGATGTATTCCGATAGGTTGTTCCGGATTATTTTTTCGGCGTTATAAAAGATGTAGCCTGCTGCACCTGCAACAAGTACAACGATAGCTATCGAAATGACAAGCAGCCACTTCTTTCTTTTTTTATGATTGGTATTGTTCATGTTTATCTGCCTACCAAAATAGTAAAAAAGCATTCAGTTATAAAATTAATTTGACAATGAATTTTCAATAAATAATTCCATAACATCACCTAAGAACCTATTTTTCTTGTATTTTTGTGGTTTCAAAAGAGTTTGTTATGTCAGAAGATGATTTTGAGCATATTGCGTATTCAAAAGATGTGATCGAGTTTGTAACGGTGGCCAACGAGTATTGTGCTTTTATTGAGAACCATGCTTCTATGAAGCGTGGCGAATTTGTTGAAAAGGTACAAAAAATACTTCCATTGCTATACCTCAAAGCCTCAATGTTACCCGAAGTTGAAGATGAAAATGTTGAGACACCGGCTAAATTTGTGACCGAAGTTGATTACAGCTTCTTGATGCAGAAAATAAGCGAAAAACTGGCCCGATTCGATAGCTACCAGGAGGTGTTTGATGCCGACATGCAGTTTAGCGAAGGTGCTGTTGAAGCCAGCATTGCAGAAGATATTTGTGATATTTACCAGGATTTGAAAGATTTTTTAATGGCATATCGTATCGGGACAACAGAAATTATGACCGACTCGATATGGGAATGCCGGAAAAATTTCAAAGAATACTGGGGACAAAGGCTTGTTAACAGTTTGCGGGCGGTTCATCATGTGGTTTATTCTGACGACAACATTGACGAAGATGAGCCGGAAGTATTTTCATCTCCCGGAGATGAAGTTACACCTCATAAAGAGGATAGCTGGGTTAATAAGCATTTTAATAACTATTCAGACGACGAGATATAAATGACCTATAAAGAGTCAATTACAAAAGAAGAACTTCAGGAGCTACCCAAAAAACAATTTGACGGAGAGGTGGTTGTGGTGACAAATAAAAGCGATGCCAAAAAGGCGGTGGCTTTCTTGTCGCAATTCCCGTTTTTAGGTTTCGACACCGAAACCAAGCCTTCGTTTAAAAAAGGACAAATAAATAAAGTTGCCTTGCTGCAGTTATCTACCGATGATAAAGCATTTTTATTCAGGTTGAAGCATTTTGAAATGCCCAACTCCTTATTGAAGTTATTGTCTGATCCAAACATCGTAAAGGCAGGGGCTGCCATTCGCGACGATATAAAAGCATTGCAGGAAAAGCGATATTTCAAAGACGGTGGTTTTTTCGAGTTGCAGGATGAAGCCGTGAAAATTGGGTTGAAAAATTTCAGTTTGAAAAAAATGGCCGGGATTGTGCTTGGTATAAAGATTTCGAAAGCACAACAGTTGTCAAACTGGGAGTCAAACGAGCTTACCGAAGCTCAGCAACGTTATGCAGCAACCGATGCCTGGATATCATTTAAAATTTACGAGCATTTCATGAACCATCGCGATGCGATTGTTGTGCCATAAAAAATCTACATGGAAAAGTATTCACAAATTATACTTAAATCGGGGAAAGACCAATCTCTAAAACGCTTTCATCCCTGGGTGTTTTCAGGTGCCATAAAAGAAATCCGGGGAGCTGTAAACGAAGGCGATGTGGTTGAGGTGTTATCGAACAAACACGAGTTTTTGGCGATTGGGCATTATCAGATCGGTTCAATTGCTGTACGTGTTTTTTCATTTGCCGATTCTGAAATCAATCAATCATTTTGGGTTGATAAATTGACAAATGCAGTATCGTTGCGAAAAGAATTACTAAAGCCTGAAACTACAGGAACCAATGTCTATCGGCTTGTTCATGGCGAAGGTGACGGCATGCCCGGCTTGATTATCGATTTTTATAACGGGACGGCTGTCATGCAAATGCATTCGATAGGGATGTACCGTATTCGCGAACAGTTGGCGCAATGCCTGAAAGATGTGATGGGCGATGAACTGAAAGCGGTTTATGATAAAAGCGCAAAAACCATCCCGTATAAATCGGATGTAAATCCAGTAGATGGTTTTATTCTCGGGCAGTTAGAGCCCGACGTGGTATCGGAATATGGTAATTTTTTTACCGTTGATTGGGTAGAAGGCCAGAAAACCGGTTTCTTTATCGACCAGCGGGAAAACCGGCGCCTGCTTCAGGAGTATTCCAAAGGTCGCGATGTGCTGAACATGTTTTGTTATACCGGTGGTTTTTCATTTTATGCCATGCGTGGCGGGGCGCACCTTGTACACTCGGTCGATTCGTCGGAAAAGGCTATTGAACTGACCCGAAAAAATGTTGAATTGAACTTTCAGGGAGATGAACGGCACGAGGCTTATGCTGAAGATGCATTCGTGTTTATGAAAGATATCAAAGACAAGTACGATTTAATAGTGCTCGACCCTCCGGCATTTGCAAAGCATCAGCGCTCGTTAGGGCAGGCTTTGAAAGGGTATAAGCGCATTAATACGCGGGCATTTGAGCAAATACGCCCGGGTGGCATTGTTTTTACATTTAGTTGTTCGCAGGTGGTTACCAAAGATAAATTCAGGGAAGCAGTATTCACGGCAGCAGCCATTTCGGGGCGCAATGTTCGTATTCTTCATCAACTAACTCAACCGGTTGACCATCCTGTAAATATTTATCATCCCGAAGGCGAATACCTTAAAGGTTTGGTGCTTTATGTAGAATAATATTTCGTTTTACCCCGCATTCTCCAAAATCATCTTTAATTCATCCTGGTTTAACTTTACCGGGTGGTTTTTCAAGCCTGTGCTATTTATAATGGTATCGTAGTGGGTGCTGTTAACCCCGAAAGATGAAATTTTGGGTATGTTGAATTTTTTGGTGAGTTGGTTGATGTATTGTAATAACTTATCTGTTGCTTTCTTGTCGTCCATGTCAGGATATAAAAGATGGGCAATATTGGCGTAATTCTTTAGTGTTTCCGTATCGTTTTCTGACCGTAGTTTTTCAACTGTAATTTGGTTTGCAGGGCCCATTAGATTGGCGCAAACTACTCCATGGGGAATAGGGAAGAGGCTGCCCAATGGCTGGGCAAATCCATGTATTACACCTAAACCGGCATTGGCGAGTGTTATGCCCGACAGCAGTGCAGCATAGCTCATTCCTGTACGGCTGATAATGTCGTTACCGTTTGTGACAGCTTGTTCCAGCGATGAAAAAATATGTTTGATGCCGTCAAAAGCAAGTGCGTTAGTTAGTGAACTTGCGTTGGTTGAAAGGTACGACTCGAACAATTGGGTGAATGCATCCATGCCAGATGAAGCTGTGACTTCCGGAGGGCAGGTAATTGTTAAATTCGGGTCGATTAGCGCAATATCCGGCACAAAATTGTCGTGGCGTAACGACTTTTTAAAGGCATTTTTGCCATATTGTGTAATTACAGCATTTTTGGTAGCTTCGCTTCCGGTACCCGATGTTGTGGGAACAGTAATCAGCGGTACTTTAATGCCCGATGGCTGCTTGGTTCCAACACCTTCAAGAAAATCAGTTATTGGACCGTCTTCACACAACATGGCCGATACAGCTTTTCCGGCATCCATTATGCTTCCTCCGCCAATTGCTACCACAACATTGGGCGATAAACGGATGCTGTTGTTCTTTATGTTGTCAATGTTATCGGGTGTTGGTTCACCATGGATGACCTCGTGGATGTAACAAAAATCGTGTTTTTTCAGTTTGCTGAAAAACTTCTGCCCGTATCCTGTTTCAGGAAATGATTTCCCGGTTATGACGAGGGTTTTGTTTCCAAATTTTGAAATGTAACTGGTAATCTGTTCAAGCCGGCCTTCTCCGAAGATAATTTTTGGTGTATTACTAAATGTGAAATCCATATGCTTTTGTTTGATGACTTCAAAACTACATGTTTTCAATGTATCATCAAAAAGCATTTTAATATTACTGTAAATAGAAAAAAAGTGAGAAAAAGAAGTTACGGGGCCTGCCGGGGTAGTAGTATCGTGGTGCACTACCACCATACGATGGGGCATTAACCAGGATCATTGATGCATAATGTTGGTCAAATATATTGTTTATGCCTGCCGTTAGTTCAAGTGCGATCTTCTTGTTAATATTTAAATGTTGCTTGATGTTAAAGCTGAAAATATTGTATCGCGGGTGTTGCAGGTCATTTGTGTCATCCAGGTATTCTTTTCCATGTAACCAATGGTTTAAGGTCAATGATGTTTGCTGAAATGGTGACCAGTTGAGTGTGTTCTGCATATTCATTGCTGGTATACCTGGAAGTTTATTGCCGTTGTAATTTATACCATCGTCATTGAATTGAATAAAGGTATTGTCGGATGCAGAAAATGCAAGTTGCCATTCCAAATTCCCCGGAAATTTTGTGTTGTCAGAAATCACAACATTTGATTGAAGCTCAAAGCCCTTGTGGCTGGTTTTGCCAGCGTTTATGCCTGTGAATATTTCTTCAGATATCCGTTTTGTAACCAGTAAGTCATTTAAGTCGATATAATAAGCTGTACCATCGATGAAAATTCTTGAATTATTTGAATGCCAACGTATTCCCGCTTCATACATCCAGCCTTGTTCGGGCTTCAGGTTTTCATTTTTCATCCCGTTGGGGCGCAGGGTTTCTTCCAACGATGGAGCCGAAAAACCATGACCAGCCGATAAATAGCTTGTTGTTGAACTTGTGAGTTTGTAGCTTAATCCAATACGGGGTGAGATGATTACCGGATAACCATATTGTCCCTGGTCATTATCCAACCCTGCATAATCATAGTAAAGTTTATTCAGGTTTATTGCTCCTGAAAAGCGAGCTCTGGATGTGATGTTATAATGTACCTGCCCGGAAATATTTCCATACATCCGGTGTTCATTTATTTTATTTACAATGCTTACACTTTCTTGTGTTTCGTTAAATGTTTTCCAGTTATAGTTTTCGCTGAATAATTCTATTCCGGTTATAATTTCAAATTTGTCTTTGTGGAAAAACCAAAAACTTCGCAGCCCGTAATTTGCAATATCTTCCGATAAGTTATTAAATGGACGTAGCTCAAATGTGTTCTGATAACCGCCAAACAGGGTTGTGCGCTGGGTGGTATTTTCACCTAAGTTGTTTTTGAGCGTTATGCCTGCAATTATTTTATCGTATTGTTCATAACCTTCCACCGCAAGCCAGTTTGATGCTGCCGATTGGGGCGATTGTGTAAATGTTTCACGCGAGAGTGAACTGGGGATTTGTGCGTTAAGGCTGGTGCCTAAAACGGTAAACGAAAGGTCTGAGTTATTGATTTTTTTATTTCCGCTTACGATGGCGTTGTGCCGGGTATAATGATTGTTCTGACGAAACCCGTCGGATTTTGTGTTGAAATATGAAGTGTTTATATTGAATTGTTCAGAATTGTAATTGGCCGAAGCTTCTGTTTTTCGGGTATTAAAAGAACCATAGCGGAAACCTGTTTCTATTGTGTTTGGGTTTTTCTTAGTCGAAAGTTTAATGGTGCCGCCAAGGCCGGCTCCGTATAAGGCTGATGACGGGCCTTTGATTAGCTCAATACGGCCAATATTCGAAAATTCAATGTCTTCAACAACAGTAACACCGTCGCCATTGGTTATGGGAATGTCGTTGATGTACGCTTTTATCCTGTTTGACCCGTAGGGCGTGCGGCTGCCAATGCCCCTTATAACAATACGGTTCGTGCTAAAGGTGCCGTGGTGCATGTACACTCCCGGAATGCTGTTCAGCGTGTTGTGAACTGACAGGTTGGTGTATTGTTCAAGCTTGTCGGTGCTTAAAACCGAAATACTGCCGGGGATTTTGCTAAGTTCACCATCGTAAACGGTAGCGGTTACGTTGATATCTTCCATTATAACCGAATCGGGTGAGCTTGCAGGCATAACCAACGGGAACAATAAAAATAAGAATAAGAAAAAAGGCATACGTGTTGTGTGGTTTTATTCTACAGGAATGAGTTTTACGATTTTGCCCGGGGTTTCAATAGCTACATAAACATAACCTTCGGGATCCTGAACCACGTTGCGTACACGTCCGATGTCTTGTAAAAGTTTTTCCTGGTGAACAACTTCTTCACCCTCTAAAACCACTCTTTCGAGGTATTGGTAACGAAGCGAGCCAATTAGAATATTGTTTTCCCATCCCGGGTATTTATCACCCCTTACGAATATCATTCCGCAAGGTGCAATTGATGGGGTCCAGTGAATTACCGGTTGCTCCATTCCTTCTTTATGTGTAATATCAGTAAAGGTTGTCCCGTCGTAATTAATGCCGTATGAAATTACCGGCCAGCCATAGTTTAATCCGGGTTTTATAAGGTTAAGCTCGTCACCGCCCTTGGGACCATGTTCGCTAATCCACACTTCGTTGGTTTCGGGGTGGATATCGGTACCCTGCGGGTTACGGTGCCCGTAGCTGTATATCGACGGCATGGCTTCGGGGTTGTCAACAAACGGGTTATCTTCAGGAATGCTTCCGTCGTCGTGTATGCGGTGAATTTTACCGTTGTGGTTGGTGAGGGTTTGCGGGTTAAACTCACGATGGCCGCGGTCGCCGATGCCAAAGAAAAGGTAATCGTCATTATCAAATGCCAGTTTGCATCCAAAGTGATACGATTTGTTGGTGTCGGGTTCGCCGTTAAAAATAATCTCTGTATCGTACAGTAAGTCGTTTTTTAAACGGGTACGCATAATGGAGGTATTGCCACCTTCTTCATTTTTTTCGTCGGCAGGTGCAGAAAAAGAAAAATAAATCCAGCCGTTGTTTTCATAATCGGGGTGAAGTTTAATATCCATTAGGCCACCCTGGCCTTTTACAAATATCTCAGGCAACCCTGATATTTTATAAAGTTTATCATCAGAAAAACGGTATAAGGTGCCCGAACGTTCTGAAATAAGGATGTCTCCATTGGGAAGAAACTCCATTCCCCATGGAACTTCAAGTCCACTTACAATGGTATCAACCCTATAGGTCAATTCATCTGTGTTGTGGATGTTATTTTGAGTACCGGGATTTTCTTTCAGGTCATCCGGTATGCCTTCTTTAATATATTCAGCAAGGGCGACAACTTCCTCTTCGGTAAAGGTTTTTTTGAAGCCAGGCATGCCCATTTCAGGTCTTCCTTCAACAATTGATTCAATCAGATCGTCATCGTTACTGCCATACATCCATTCCTTTTTTTCAAACTTTTCGAGCTGAAAACCGTGGCACCCGGCGCAGTAATTTTCGTAGTTTTTTACGGTGTTGGGATTGGCATCTAATGATGAATCGGCTTTTGAATGATTACATGAATAAAACGACAAAAATGCCGATACTAAAATAATAATTGTGCTGATGTTGAAGAATTTTTTAATGAACATGGCTTTATGTTTTATAGTTGTCAATTCTGTTGAAAATACACTAAAAAAACATTGATAAAGCCATTATGTTCAAATAATAGTTTATTCATCGGCCAGTTTATCCAGTACGTATTTTACCATGTGTTTCATTTTAGCATGATAATCTTCACTGGCATCTTTGGTTACACGGTTGGCAATAATCAGGCAAATGGTAATTGCTTCGTGGCCTAGTAATTTTGATAAACCGTATATGGCCGAGCTTTCCATTTCATAATTGGTGATTTTTTGCCCCAGGTAATCAAACGATTCAATTTTTTCGTTCAGGTTAGGGTCGGCAAGCGGAATACGGAGTACGCGCCCTTGTGGTCCGTAAAAGCCCGGTGCTGAAATGTTTATGCCCGATACGGTTTCTTTGCTCGACAGAATCTTGCATAACTGTTCAGAGCAATCAACAACGTATGGTTTAGGCAGTAATACGTTCCACTGGGTGTGGTATAACAGGGTTTGTTCAAGCTCGAGATCCGCGATAATATTCCGCCCTTCGTAAAAATTTAAAAGTCCGTCGAACCCGATTGATTTTTTTGAAATAACGTATGAATTTACCGGAACATTTTCCTGTAAGCTTCCCGATGTGCCAATGCGGATAAGGTTTAAACAGGTAATATCTTTTTTCATTTTCCGGGTTTTCAGGTCGATATTAACCAATGCATCGAGTTCGTTTACAACGATGTCGATATTATCGGTGCCAATCCCTGTTGACACAACCGAAAGCTGGCGGTCTTTATACCAACCGGTAACCGTTTTAAATTCACGGTTCTGTACACTGTGTTCAATTTCATCAAAAAAACCGGCAATCATGTCAACTCGCCCCTGGTCGCCAACAAGTATAACGGTATCTGCTATTTGTCCGGGTTTTAAATGTAGGTGGAAAATTGACCCGTCTGGGTTTATGATCAGTTCTGATTCCTTTATCATGGTTATTGATTTTTCGTGTATATCAAAATTAGTCATTTTTTATTAGAACTCGCGATTTTGGAAGGCTATCGGGGAATTTTTGTTGAATGAATTTGATAATGTTTTCCCTGAGGTAAACCCGCAGGTCCCAAGCAGTAGGGGAGTCTGTAGCGCTAACCAACAAGCGGGTTTCAACCGTTTTTTCGGTAGTATTGGTTACTTGCAGTACATTAACCCTGCCATCCCATAGTGGCGTTTCTTTAAGCAGCCGTGTTGTTTCGTTTCTTATGGCATCAAAATCAATATTGTAATCTGTGTAAATAAATACCGTGCCCAGTATTCGCGAATTAGAGCGTGTCCAGTTCTGAAAGGGCTTTTCAATAAAATAAGTTGAAGGGAGGACGAGTCGTCGTTCGTCCCATATTTTCACAACCACGTAAGTGAGGTTGATTTCTTCGATGCGACCCCATTCATTTTCAACAATAACAACATCGTCGAGCCTTATGGGTTGGGTTATGGCTATTTGAATGCCGGCCAAAAAACCACCAATGATTTTCTGGGCAGCCAATCCAATAATGATACCCGTAACACCGGCAGATGCAATTAAGCTGACACCGATCTTTTTGATGCCACTGAAAGACATTAAAATTAGTGAAATGGCAATAATCACCGTTAAAGTGATCATTACACGCTCAATGATTTTAAACTGGGTTAATACTTTGCGGGCTTTTAAATTGTCTTTTTGGTTAATATCATACTGGCGAAACACCATGAATTTTACCAACTGTATAAAACGGATTACAATCCACGAAAAAAGTGTTATGAAAAGAATTGACAGTGCCTTGCTTGCAATAGAACTTATCGTTTCAGGAAAGCTTGACAAAGATAAGGGCAACCATAATGAGAGTGTTGTAGAGAGGAGTATTACCGGTAATTTTAGGTTTTTTTGTATCCGGAAATAAAAATCGTTCTCCGATTTTTTATTCATTTTTTTGAAAACCCTGAGGGTAATAAAAACAAGTATAAAGAAAGCGACCTGAAAAGCTAAAAACTTCCCGGTAAAGTTTAAAATGTCAAATAGTAAGCTGGGATCGATATTGAAAAAATCGGCTAATCTGTCCATAAGTAAGTTGTATGTTTTTAACTGTTTTAATTAATAACTCAATATTTTAGCTTTTGTTTAAAAGTGGATTATTGAATTTATCGGCGGGGTGTTTTCTTAAACATGTTTTTTTGTTTGGAAAAGATAAAAGTTATAGTGACTTTTGTTATGCTTAAATAAAAATCGTGCTATGGATTACAGTGATAAAGAACAGTTTTATCTGGCGGTTGATTGTGTAATATTTGGTTTTGATAACGATCATTTGAAGTTGTTACTTTATAAACGTGACTTTGAACCACAAAAGGGTATGTGGTCGTTAATGGGTGGTTTCCTTAGCAGTGGCGAAACACTTGACGAGGCAGCATATCGTGTATTGGCACGGATTACCGGTTTGAGAAATATTTTTCTTGAACAATTAAGTGCTTTTTCAAAAATTGAAAGGGACCCGGCAGCACGTGTAATTAGTGTTGCTTATTATGCACTGATCAATATTCACGATTACGATGATGATCTTCTGAAACAGTATGGTGCACAGTGGTTTTCAATTAACGAATTGCCTGATTTAATATTTGACCATGATGATATTGTTTTGAAAGCAATGCAGCGTTTGAAAAGAAAAGCCAAAACCCAACCCATAGGTTTTGAGCTATTACCTGAGAATTTCACCATTACCCAGTTGCGTAATCTTTATGAGGCCATTTATCAACGTACGTTCGATCCGGCAAATTTCAGACGCAAGATCATGTCGATGAAATTACTCGACAGGTTGCCTATAAAAGACAAGAATAGCTCGCGTAAAGGGGCTTATTTGTATTCATTTAATCAAGAAAAGTATGAGAATTTTTCAGCACCGGGTTTTTCATTTGATATTTCGTACGCGTAAATAGAAATGTCAAATTGACTTTTTAGTTAAAATAATTATATAAAATACATATGACATGGAAGATTTAATGAATAAAGAATTATGGTTTGTTACAGGAAGCCAGCATTTATATGGCCCTGAAACATTGGAACAGGTTGATAAAGATTCAGCAACTATTGTTGACGGATTAAACGGAACAGGTAAAATTCCGGCGAAAGTTGTATTTAAGCCTGTCGTTAAAACATCAGATGAAATACTCGATGTTTTTATCAAAGCCAACAGTAATGAAAACTGTATTGGTGTAATTACATGGATGCATACTTTTTCGCCGGCTAAAATGTGGATTGCCGGTTTAAATGCATTTCAAAAACCATATATGCATTTGCATACACAATTTAACCGCGATTTGCCGTGGAGTGAAATTGACATGGATTACATGAATCTTCACCAAAGCGCCCATGGCGGCCGTGAATTTGGTTTTATCAACGCCCGCATGCGTAAAAACCGTAAAGTTGTTGTAGGGCACTGGAAAGATGAAAAAGTACAGGACCAGGTTGCTGCATGGTGCCGTACGGTAATTGGCTGGAGTGTTTCGAAAAAACTTAAAGTTGCCCGTTTTGGCGATAATATGCGTAATGTAGCCGTAACCGAAGGCGATAAAGTGGAAGCTCAAATTAAATTTGGCTGGGAAGTACATGCATACGGTGTTGGCGATTTAGTGGAATATGTTGAAAAAGTTACCGATGACGAAGTTGATGAATTATATAAGGAATATGAATCATTGTATAATGTAGCCAACGATTGTAAGCCCGGGCAGAAATATCATGAAAATGTAAGGGTGCAGGCACGTTACGAAATTTCCATGAAGCGATTTCTCAAAGACGGAAAATTTGGTGCTTTTACCACAAACTTTGAAAACCTTACCGGTCTCGATCAATTGCCGGGCTTAGCATGTCAGCGACTGATGGAAGCCGGATATGGATTTGGTGCTGAAGGCGACTGGAAACAATCAGCGCTTCTTCATATTCTGAAACAAATGTCAGCAGGCCTCGAAGGTGGAAGTTCATTTATGGAAGATTATACTTACCACATGAATCCCGCAAACGAAGGTGTTCTTGGTTCGCACATGCTTGAAATTTGTCCTTCGATAGCTGCTAAGAAACCACGCCTTGAAGTTCACCCGCTTGGAATTGGCGGTAAAGACGCACCTGCCCGGCTTGTGTTTGAAAGCAAAACCGGCGATGCAATGAACGTTACTTTAGTTGATATGGGCGGCCGCTTCCGTTTGATTGTGAATACCCTTGATGTTATTGAACCATTGGCTGAGTTGCCGAAGCTGCCTGTTGCAAGTGCTTTCTGGAAAACTCATCCAAATTTGGCCGATGGTGCTGCGGCATGGATTTACGCCGGGGGCACACATCACTCAGCATTTACTTTGGCGCTTACCCCCGAATATATCGAAACATTTGCTGAATTAGCCGATGTTGAGTATGTTGTAATTGATAAGGATACAAAGCTTTCAGAATTCAAAAAAGAATTACGCTGGAACGACTTGTATTATCATTTGAACCGGGGTTTATAAATTGAAAAACACACAAAAAAAAAGAGTTGTTTATCAAAAAACAGCTCTTTTTCGTGCATTTTTAATCAGAATGATTAAATAAACTTATAAATACAGGTATGTTTATATGTCTCACCCGGGCGTAAAACAGCATTCGGGAAATTATCGCAATTCGGTGAGTTGGGGAAAATCTGTGTCTCAAGTGCCACACCTGCATATTTATCAATGGCTGCGCCACCTTTGCCTTTTTCTGAGCCATCAAAGTGATTGCCAGTATATACCTGTAATCCAGGCTGGTCGGTATAAACCTCCAATGCTCTTCCGGATTTTGGACTGGTCAATCTGGCAGCCAATCCCAGGCTTTTACCTTCTTGGTCAAGTACGAAATTATGGTCAAGGCCATCCACCAGCTTTATTTGGTCAAAATCACTTTTTACTGCTTCACCAATGGTCTTTTCTGAAGTGAAATCCATGGCGGTTCCTTTTGTCAAAGCGATTTCGCCCCCACAGGTTTCAAGTTCGGGATCAATTGGCGTATAGTTTCCGGCCTCGAGTTTGAGCTTATGATCCAATACATCAGGAGTTCCTGCGCCTTCCAGGTTAAAATAAGGATGACTGGTAAGATTGATGATGGTAGGTTTGGTTGTTTCAGCTTCATACTCAATCCTAAACTCATTGTCATCATTCAGGCTGTATGTCACATTAACAGAAAGTTCACCGGGATATTTCTGATCACCATCAGGACTCACAAGTGACAACCGGAAAGCACTAGTACATCCTTCCTTATCGATGGATTTTACAGTCCACAACCGTTGGTTAAATCCTTCATTCCCACCATGCAGGTGATTAGGTCCATTGTTAACATCTAACTGTATTGTCTCTCCATCAAGCTCGAATTGTCCTTTAGAAACCCGATTGGCGAAACGACCACATAATGCTCCGAAAAAAAGATCCCCCTTCAGGGCTTCTTCAACAGTATCGTAGCCGATAAGTACATCATCTACTTCGCCCGATGCAGAAGGGACTTTTACAGAAAGCAATCGTCCACCATGAGCAGCGAAAGTAATTTCCACGTTATTGTTATTCTTAAGTGAAAACGTATCGGTAGCTTTTTGTGCCATAATATTTAATTTTTAACTATTTAACATATACCTTAGAACCACCCGAAAAGAGTGGTTCCAAGGTAAAAACTAACCAGTGCCGTGCCATGTAAGTATAATGCGATACTTTTTTATTGACAAAAAACACTAATTTAACTATCGTATTTTCGATCCTTTTACAGAGAAAAATATCAGATACAGATAGTATACAAACAAGCAACTAACAGCAAAAACAACTGATCCAGTTACGGCCTGAATGGCACCCATCATAGGTGTCAACAGGGCAGCACCAATTACTGAAGTAGAAATAACCCCAGATGCCACGCCTGCCAGAGGGCCTAAGTCTTCCAATGCAAGGTTATAAATAGTTGGCCACATAATGGAATGAAATAAACCTGTACCAAGGAACAACCAAATAGCGACTGTACTGGCACTTGTGCCAATAGAAAGAGAGGCGGCTACCAATACAATTCCACCAATGGAACAAAGCGTAAGAATTTGACGTGCTGTAAATTTTTGAAGGATAAAAATACCCAACAAACGACCTACCATCAGGCCACCCCAATAATATTTAAGCATATCGGTGCGTTGCGCAGACGAGAAATCAAGTCCTAACTCACGGGTGTAATCGGCAAAGAAACTGGGGATGCCAATTTCTATACCCATATAGAAGAATATCGCCAAAGAACCTAACCACACGTGTGTATATTTAAAAGCACTGGATTTGTATTGCTTAGGAGTTTCGGCATCGTCGTGCTCATCGCCGCGAATTTGAGGCAGTTTAAGGAAAAACATGATCAGAAGTATAGCCGCGGCAATCACACCAATGATAATAAAAGGCCCTTGCACTTGCATAGGACTCATCGCTGAGGCATCAGCACCATCGGAAATGATCAGCATAGAAACAAACATAGGAGCAATAACAGTTGCAACCGAGTTCATAGCATTGGTGAAAGTAAGACGACTGGCAGCTGTTTTTGCAGGCCCAAGTGCATTAACATAGGGATTGGCAGCAACCTGAAGGAAAACAATACCAATTGCAAATACTGCAACTCCAAAAAGAAACGGAATGTACCCAATGGCTACCAGCGGAATACAGAGAAAGATGCCTAGAGCAACCAACCCGATTCCGGATATCACACCATTTTTATAACCAATGCGGTGAATCAGAAGTCCCACGGGAATAGAAAGCGCGTAAGCTCCAAAGAAGAAACTGTTGGGAAGCTGTTTAAGAACTTCACCATTGGGACGATTGCCGAGCTGAAAGGCTTCTTTCAAAAAATCGATCATTGAATTGTTCATGGTCGTCATAAAACCTATCATGAAAAACAGGGCAGC
>JAGYOI010000069.1 GCA_018399395.1 Prolixibacteraceae bacterium | reverse complement strand
TCGACCAGGTTGGTACCCAATCAGGATTATAAAGAAATAAACAAACTATTTGAAGACTACTTTAAAAGTATCGCCCCAAAATCGGTCAAGGTTAAAGTTGAAGAGTTGCATGGCGGACAAGGATATGTTTGTCCTATTGACCACCCGGCATACATTGCAGCCGAAAAAGCTTTAAACGACACTTACGGGAAAAACCCCGTACCTGTACGTAGCGGAGGAAGTATCCCAATTATTTCAACCTTTGAACAAGTGCTGGGTATCAAATCCATTTTAATGGGCTTTGGACTCGAATCGGATGCCATTCATTCGCCCAATGAAAATTTTCCGCTTGAGAATTTCTTACAGGGTATTGAAACCCTTCCACTATTCTACAAGTATTATACAGAATAAAAACACAATTAATATTTCAATACAGAAAACAGTAAGCATTCGGCAAAACCCGTCTTTCACAAAATTTGAGAAAAAATAGATTTGTTGCCTGACCAAAATATCAAGCAACATCATTTGTATATCTCAAAAAATACTCTCCTCCATCTGGCGGATTTTCTTTCTCTTTTACCCGGTGCCAGTTTATATCGGTTACTATCCCTTTTTCCTTGTCCTCGGTGTATGTAAAACAACAAACCCACAATACAAAAAAATAAAAAAACATAATCATTGCTATTATGTTTCTGTTTTTCCTTATATTTGCAGAAAATATGAACCAAAATGAACTATCAGGATTTCAGGGAAGCTTTTTTTAATCAAATTAGTTTTACAAATAACCAGGTAGAAGCCTGGCACCCCGGTTTTGATAAAAACAATCTGGGACGCTGGGTTAAGAAAGGATATATCATCAAACTCCGAAACGGATATTATACCTTTAAAGAATACATGGACACACAAAATATTAATTTATATCTGGCCAACCGCATCTATCGCCCCTCCTACGTCAGTTTACACACAGCATTGGCATTTCATGGTTTGATACCCGAATCGATATCCCAAACAACCTGCGTGAGCACACTAAAAACAGCCAGGTTCAGCAATAATTTTGGCACTTTTTCATACAAGAATGTAAAGCCACAACTATTCTTTGCTTACGAACAACTTCCTTATCTCGAAAACAAGAGCATACTTATAGCACCGCCCGGGAAAGCACTTATCGACCTGCTTTACTTATATCCATTTTACAACAGCAAAGCCGAACTTATCAATCTAAGGCTTGATGAAGACATAATGGATGAAACCGTCAATGCCAATCAAATACTTTCGTATCTCGATATAATAAAAAACAAAGCACTGGAAAAAAGAATAAAGTTGCTTTTAAATATTTATAACTTACATTAATACACCATGTTACACACCGAACAATTAAAGCATTTTTTTCCTCCGTATTTGTGGAATAACCCTGCACATCGAAAATATATCATAAAGGAGTACATACAACTACTTATACTCGATTATCTTACAACAACCACCTTTGTAAAAAAAATCGTGTTCATCGGTGGCACTAACCTCAGGCTCATTAAAGGAATTGACCGTTTTTCGGAAGACCTTGATTTTGATTGTAAAAATTTATCAGACGATGAATTCATTATCATGACTGATGGAATTGTTGAATTTCTGAAACGGATGGGGTACCATGTAGAAACACGCGATAAAAAAAACAACAAACTGAAAGCTTACAGGCGTAACATCTATTTTCCAGAACTTTTATTTGAACTTGGCCTTTCTGGCTACAGGCAGGAACGCTTTTTAATAAAAATTGAAAGCCAAGACCAACAAGTGCAGTACAATCATAAAATGGCCACAATAAAAGGTTGTGGTTTATATTTTACATTTCCGGTCCCTTCAGACGATGTGCTATGTGCAATGAAACTTGCTGCACTGCTTTCCCGTCAAAAAGGAAGAGATTTTTACGATGTGATGTTTTTAATGGAACAAACCACACCAAATTTTGATTTTCTAAAAAAACAATCTGGCATTGACAATAGGCAAGAACTGAAAAAATCACTGTTCAAAATATTAGAATCAGTCGATCTGCATCATAAATCAAAAGATTTTGAACATCTGGTATTTCACGAATCGGGAACAAAAAAGATTATTCATTTTAAAGACTTCATTGAACAATGGGATGCATAATGAAAAACACTCAAACCCGCTGGTGCAGTCCTGACAAACAATTTTTCTTCGCCCCACGCTATTGCTTGAAGGCCTGCCTGCCGAAGCTTTACAATAATCAATGAGCATTTGGCAAAGTTATAGCGTAGGCAGGCCGTTGGCCTAATCGTAACGCGGACATTCCTGTCCGCCACCAAACACCTTTTTCCCCAGACTAATCCACGACTCCGATGACCATCGCGAAACGGAGTGGGGACAATAAAACCACAATGCACCTAACACCACCAGCCAAAGTCCCCCTCTTCGCTCGCTGCAGCTTCAGCGAAAGCGAATGGGGGGGTTTCCTCTTAGCGCTCCGCACATGGGCAATGCGTTTAAACGGAAGCCGGTTTTCCTAAAACGGGAAACACGAGCCCCAAGGTGGAATGCAATAGCCCGGGGCGCAGGGTAAACTTGATTTACACTAAATCGAATAACAAGTTATCCGTAAATTCGTGGCAAAAAATCAAATCAAGAATGTAATTCCAGCACTCAAATGGCTGCTGCTGTTTTGCATATTACGATGAGTTTGATAATTATTAACGCATCACTACTGATTCTCAACGATAAGTCTCGCTTAACATGATACAAAAAACTCAGGAAAATACCGATAGAAGCTATCGCGAACTAGTTAAAAATAAGCCCCTTCTGCTCTTCAAATTTACCCCCACGCCTGCCAGCATTTTCGACGGCTACCTCGCGTTTTCGCTCTGCGAAAGTGGGCGAATTGCAACAAATTAGCTTGCAGAACTAAAATAAATGATTTCAGTATTTTTCATCAATAGACAATTATTGCGCAGCAAAAATCACGAACACCTTATGTATTAGGGGGGTATTGCAAAAAAGTGCGGAAAACAGGATTGCATCCATCATAAATGACTATATAGCTATTATGCCTAAAAATGCTTTTTTTAAACACACACCCTCATTTATGGGGTATAAATATTATTTTAATGCCTATTATTCATTTTTGACCCACTTTTTTCATGCTTTTTGATATTTTTTTAGTTATTTTGTGATTGAAGCCCTGTTTTAAAAAGGGGTATTTGAAAATATAAATCATTTTGCCATGAAGAACATACTAATAATTAAATGCGGCGATACTTACGACCAGGTTAAAGCGGCCAGCGGCGATTTTGATGAAATGATTATCAAGCGCTCCAACCTGCCCCGTAATGTTTTTAAAGTTTATGAAATACATAAAGGTGAAAAACCCAGGCACCCTGGCGAATACATTGCAGCAATTATTACCGGTTCGCATAGTAATATTGACGAAAAACAACAGTGGATTAAACAACTTAAAGATTGGATAATCACAGCCCGGTACAGCAATATCCCTGTTTTGGGCATTTGTTTCGGCCACCAGATCATCGCTGAGGCCCTTGGGGGCAAAGTGGAAAAATCAACCAAAGGGATGAAGGCCGGTTGCGAAAACATAATGCTCACCCCCGCAGGTTCAGAAGACCCATTGTTCAAAAACATTAAAGACTCACTGATTTCTTATAAATCACACCAATATTTTATAAGCAAAGCGCCACCTGAAGCTACTACTTTAGCAAAAAACGATGAAGGCACTATTGAATCCTTTAAGGTCGGTAAAATTTATGGAGTTCAGTTTCACCCTGAATTTTCCAATTCAGAAATGGAAGCATATATAAATATCAATAAAGGCAACATCACCCCGGTTAAAAAAGGGGTAAAAATGAAACACGAATTCAAAAATGAAGCGATAATCCCTAATTTCATCGACCTATCGTTAATTTTTTAGTGTTTTTTGTGAATTATTTGTTAAAAATGACCTTTTTTTCATTAAAAAACACAAAAAATAACAAAAAAACATTGTTATATGAGTTCAAAATGTATTTTTGTAATCGAAAAGGCGTTTTAAGTGATTATTTGTTCTTACTAAATAATTTTGACAAACTAAATGTCGTTTCATTTAAATTAAGAAAATAAGAAATTGATTAACGGAATTAAAACAAATTATTATGGCAACATTTCGATTAGCAGCTTTTGAAAAGCTCCTTGAGAGAAAACCTCTCGCAGTTAAAAGAGAAGCCGATTTAACGTCTGACTTTTATGGCACGTTAGTATTTGGCCGCGCAAAAATGAAAAAATATCTTTCAAAAGAGTCGTACAAAGCCGTTTGCGATGCGATAGACAATGGCACAACCATCAACCGCAAAGTGGCCGATGGTGTAGCAACCGGAATGAAAGCCTGGGCTCTTGAAAACGGGGCCACACACTATACACACTGGTTTCAACCGTTAACCGACGGAACCGCTGAAAAGCACGATGCATTTATCGACCACAATGAACTGGGCGGTGTTGTTGAAGGTTTTTCGGGAAAATTACTTGCCCAGCAGGAACCTGATGCTTCATCGTTCCCTAACGGTGGGTTACGCCAAACTTTCGAAGCACGTGGTTATACTGCGTGGGACGTTTCGTCACCTGCATTTATTGTAGGTACAACGCTTTGTATCCCTACCATCTTTATTTCATATACCGGGGAGGCACTCGACTATAAAGCTCCATTGCTAAAATCACTCGCCGCTGTTGATAAAGCAGCCGTAGGCGTATGTCAGTATTTTGATAAAAATGTGTCAAAAGTATGGGCTAACCTGGGTTGGGAACAGGAATATTTCCTGATTGACGAAGCATTGTATCAGGCACGTCCTGACTTAGCACTTACCGGCCGCACACTAATGGGCCATTCGTCATCGAAAGACCAGCAGCTCGACGACCATTATTTTGGATCGATACCAGAACGTGTTACCATGTTTATGATGGACCTGGAAAATGAAGCATACAAGCTGGGCATCCCGGTAAAAACCCGTCATAACGAGGTAGCCCCCAACCAGTTTGAGCTGGCACCTATTTACGAAGAATGCAACCTGGCCAACGACCACAACCAGCTTACCATGGACTTGCTAAACCGTGTAGCCCGCCACCATGGTTTCCGCTGCCTGATGCACGAAAAACCGTTCGCCGGTATTAATGGTTCGGGCAAACACAATAACTGGTCGTTATCAACCGACACAGGCGTGTTATTGTATTCTCCGGGGAAAAACCCAAAAGGCAACATGCAGTTCCTTACATTTGTGGTTAATACCTTAATGGCTGTTTACAAAAACCAGGATTTACTGCGTGCCAGTATCCTAACCGCTTCAAACTCGCACCGCTTAGGTGCAAACGAAGCCCCACCGGCCATTATTTCGGCATTCCTCGGTACCGAGGTCAATAAAATGCTCGACCTGATCGAACAAAACGTTACCGATAAGAAAATGACGCCCGAAGAAAAAACGTCGTTGAAATTGAATATCGGCCGTATTCCGGAAATATTGCTCGACAACACCGACCGTAACCGTACATCGCCGTTTGCCTTTACCGGTAACCGTTTCGAGTTCCGTGCTGTTGGTTCAAGTGCAAACTGTGCATCATCGATGATTGCACTGAACACTGCTGTTGCCAAGCAACTTGCCGATTTTAAACAAGACGTGGATGCACTTATTGCCGATGGTGTGAAAAAAGACGAAGCAATCTTCCAGGTACTGAAAAAATACATCAAAATATGCAAACCCATCCGTTTTGATGGTAACGGTTATAGCGATGAGTGGCTTAAAGAAGCTGAAAAACGCGGTTTAACAAACATAACAAGCGTACCTGAATCGCTGAAAGGATACCTTTGCGATTCTTCAAAGAAACTTTTCACCGATATGGGAATTTTCGATGAAAAAGAGCTTGAAGGCCGTGTGGAAGTAGAATACGAAAAATTCATGAAGAAAATTCAGATTGAAGCACGTGTTCTGGGCGATTTGGCCATCAACCATATTGTTCCTACAGCCGTTAAGTACCAAACACAATTGGTTGAAAACGTTCAGGGACTGAAAGAAGTGTTTGGCGATGAATTTAAAACGCTGGCAGGTAACCGCATTGAGATTATCCGTGAAATTTCAGACCATATTACATTTATTAAAAGTAATGTAAACAAAATGGTTGAAGCCCGTAAAATGGCCAACAAAATTGAAGACCCTACCGAGTTGGCTTTTGCTTACGACAAGAATGTTCGTCCGTACCTCGATGAAATCCGTTACCACATCGATAAACTTGAACTGATTGTTGATGATGAATTGTGGCCATTGCCAAAATACCGCGAAATGCTGTTTAACCGTTAATCAAACCATTTCAAATATAATCTCTACAAAGAACTGCCTGCGCTTTTGCAGGTGGTTCTTTTTTTATGTTTTCAGTCTTGGGACACCCAAAAAAGAATAAGTTACCATTCTTTCAAACCAGTTTTAAACACACTTGATTTATTATTTTTTTCTTACTGCTCTTTTTATAATATTACCTCTTAATTATTTTTAATGGGGCTTTGCCCCAAACCCCACTGACTTTTTTGTCATGATACAAAAAACCCAGGAAAAAAAATCTAGTCAAAAATAAGCCCCCTCCCGCTCTCGAAAATGCCAAGTCCGGCTAAGCAGGTAGGAAAAATTTTGAACACAGCTTTTCACGATGGACAATATATTGGATTTTATCACATTTAAGCACAAGTCAGCTTTGTGGTTCGTTCAAAATCTTTAAACGTAAACGCCCTGCAAAGCCGGACTAAGCATTTCCGATTCACCCCCACGCCTGCCAGCATTTTTGACGGCCACCCCGCGTTTTCGCTCACGCGAAAGTGGGCGGATT
>JAGYOI010000068.1 GCA_018399395.1 Prolixibacteraceae bacterium | reverse complement strand
CTTTTACATCTTTTCCCGAGAAATTTCCCGAGGTCATAATCAAAAGATTGGCATTTTTCCATTCAAACTTTCCCAAATCTTCAAATAATTTATCGGCATTGGTGTAAGCCTGTACACCGCCGCCAAAAGCATCTTCAACTTGTTTTTCGGTAATGGGTTCAAGCTTTTTATGTACAATGGTATCCGGATTGAAATATACAAATGCTTTATCGGCAGCCGACATAGCGTTTTTATATTCAGGAAGAAATTCTTTTTTCAAGCTGCTAAATGTATGGAGTTCCATCACGGCAACAAGCTTTCGATGGGGATATTGAGACTTTACAGCCCCGGTAGTTGCTTTTAATTTTGACGGTGAATGGGCAAAATCGTAAAAAACAGTTGCATCCCCAGTTTCGGAAATTACCTCGAGCCTGCGTGACGAACCTTTGAATGTTGCAATTTTCTCGTAAAAAAGTCTTTCAGGTATGCCCAGCTCGGCACATATCAACCTGGCACCGGCCATATTCTGAAGGTTGTGCTTCCCAAATATTTCCAGTGGTATTTCGCCCATATTCGATTCAAGTATTGTTTTGTTGTTCTCAATCCTGTACGAAGGTGTACGGTATGGTAAAACCAGCACCTTCCCCATAACGTTGTCGGCAATGCGTTTCAGGCACCTGTCTTCTTCAAAATAAATCAATGTTCCTTTGGGCATTATTAACGACACAAATAATTCAAACTGATGGATGTAGTTTTCAAATGTAGGAAAAACATTGATATGGTCCCATGCAATGCCGGTCAGCAAAGCAATATCAGGACGGTAGTGATGAAATTTAGGCCTTGAGTCGATGGGCGACGATAAATATTCATCGCCCTCGAATACTGCAATTTCGGCATCATCCGAGAGGCGTACCATCGTATCGAAGCCTTCGATATTAGCACCCACCATATAGTCGAATTGCATACCACAAGCCTCAAGTACATGCATTACCATTGAGGTAGTTGTGGTTTTGCCATGGCTTCCGCCGATAACGATCCGTTTTTTGTATTTGGTTTGTTCGTATAAGTATTCGGGATACGAGTATATTTTAATGCCCCGGTCACGGGCACGTTGTAACTCAGGATTATCGTGTCGTGCATGCATTCCAAGGATAACGGCATCAACCGAGGTGTCAATCGCTTCAGGATCCCAGCCTTCTTTTTGGGGCAGTAAATTGTGCTTCAACAATCTCGAGCGGGAAGGTTCAAATATTTCGTCGTCGGAACCGGTAACAATGTAACCTTTTTGTTTGAGCGCAATAGCAAGGTTGTGCATGGCACTCCCGCCAATAGCGATAAAATGTATATGCATGTGCTTATTTTTATTTATAGTTTCTAAGTAAAAATAAGTAAAATCAATGTGCAACAAAATATGTTGAACAAAAAATTATCGGTTCTTATTCAAATATGTTTAAATTAGCGATGCCTTGTTTTTAAACAAAATCATTGATTTTGGGTTTATTTCTCAAAGTTGAGTTTTACGAATATGAATAAACATTACTCTATAGGTGAATTAGCGGTGCTGTCGCAAATAAAAGCGCACACCATTCGTATATGGGAACAGCGCCACGGCTTATTCACCCCCGTCCGCTCAGTTGGCAACACACGTTACTACAGCGAACAACAGCTTATGAAACTGCTGAACGTGGCACTATTGAGAAAAAACGGGATGAAAATATCGCGTATAGCTTCCATGAGCGAACAGGAAATTATTGAGAAAGCCTCAGAGCTTACCACATCGGGGTTTTCGAAAAAAACGGCAATAGAACAAATGATGAATGCTTCATTGCATTTTGACCAAACAACGCTGAGCAAGCTTTTTAACACTTACATAGAAACGCATGGTATAGAAGAAACTTTTGAGGATATTTTTTTTCCTTTCTTAAAAATTGTAGGCAACCTATGGGTGAACGGGAAAATAACACCCGGTCACGAGCATTTTTTTTCGAACATGTGCAAGCTGAAATTATTTTCGGTAATTGATCAACTGCCGATACCGGCAAACTCAAAACCACACATTTTACTTGCCCTGCCCGAATGGGATTACCACGAACTGGGCATTCTCTATTACCATTATTTGCTAAAGAAAGCCGGTTATGCATGTACATATTTGGGGCAGGCAGTTCCGGCCGATGATGTTGTTCAAACAGCCAAAACAGTTAATGCGCAACACATTATTTTGACTTTTATAGGTCCAACAACCGAAAAAGATATAAAAGATTACCTTGATAAAATTATCGAAAACACAACCGGCACCCATTTATTCATTAGTGGACCACATGTTGCTACATTGAAGAACAAACAACCTAAGAAAGTGACTGTTTTTATGTCGATGGATACCCTCATCAAGAAATTCAAACTGAAAGATTGATATTACATAATGGCAAAATTGAAGCTTAGCCCAAATTTCGTGTTTGTTTGCAAATAGCCGTTTAACGTACTATGCGGATCGGTTAGGTTATACTGATAATACAGTTTTACTGTTAGCTTCTCGCTAAACATATAATCGGCATTAAAATCGAGAGAGAGCATGCGCGTTCCCCCGTTTAATTCTCCGTCTTCAACATCAATTTTTCGCAGTACACTCTTGAAGTTACTGCCGGTAATATCCATCCGCAGGTTTAAATCGTTACTGGCTTCCTGCCTTCCCCGGTTTGTTTTAATAATCATATCCATTCCGGTGAAACGATAACCTACCCCAACCGAAAATTCATTTTTAGTCATTTCACTCATCTGGTTGGCCGTAAAATCGAAATTAAGGTTCCGGGTTTTGCGAATTTCAAAACGGGTACTTAAATCGTTTTTAAACACCACATCAACATTGATAAGCGGGTTAAATGATTCCTGAACATTAACCGAAGTAATTGACAGTTCGGGGACAAATGTACTCCCGTCAATATCATCACGTACCCAGCTCAGGCCGTTTTCATCGGGTGAATATGCAAGGTTAGTCTCATACCGGCCGATACTAAATGACGATTTATAACTGTGACTGAAATTTAACGATTGTACTGTTCCGTTAAGCCATTCGATCTGCTGTGGGTTACCGTTATAATTCAAGCGCCAGTTTGGACGAATTGAAGACAAACCAGGACGGGTTTTAAGCGATATAAGAGACGGATCGGTACCGGTATACGTAGCTAAAAGTGCTGGTATAATAACATCTGATGAATTTAGTGAAACACCGTTTTCCTTTACATCCGGGTTCATTGCATAGCCATCTTCCTCATCCCAACCACGTTGTTCGTTTAAACGTTGCGCAATAATCTGACGGTTTTTATTCCTGAACTCATCAAACAATGCAGAGGTTTCCTCATCGCCCGAAAGGTTTTCGCTGAAGGCAGTAGCCAGCGTGAGTATGGTCATTTCAAAGTTACCGGTTTCCCTTCTGTTTTGCAGCTCAAATAGTTTTTCGTTTTCATCATAATTGATATAACTGCTTATATTTTTCGACTCGCGGCGTGTACCGGTAAAATCGATTTTCACATTGGGTATAGGTTCAAACTGCATTGAAAAATTCCATGCTTCACTGTTTTGAAGTGAATATTGCTTTTGAATGGAATTGTCGGTAGTTATCCACTCATTTTTGGCTGCTTCAAAAATGAAATCTTCATCCTGCCAGCCTAACAGGAACGGAATTGTTGGTGCCAGCGAATTGCCTGTGCTTTCATCGTTACGCATGCCAAACAAATAAGGTTCGGGTAAAAATCCCGGCAGTGATGTAGCTCCTGTTTTATTGTAGGTTATCCTGAAAGAACGCACCCCCATCAGCATCCGCACTGAAAAGTCGAGTGCTTTTTCAAAGAACAATTCATCAACTTCTTTTTTACCGGTTATAAAAACCCGGCCTTCGCGCACACTAACCGATGGTTCAAAGTTTACCCTGTTCATATCAACTATTGTAACCTCTCCATCAATCGTATCGCCACTCTCGTTAACAACGGCAACTGTAACATCTTCAGTCCCTAACCTATGGAAAATGGACTTAGGCACATCGGCCCTGAATGCCACGTTTTTATCGGTAAAACTTACGTCTTTAATCCGTTTCGGCTCATCGCTTTCGCGTGCTTCACGTTGTTGGTTCTGACGCCCCCGTGCCCTCGAACCATATGTTCTTCGTGACGACCGGTATTTATTATTTATTTGCTGCAGGTAAGGAACCTTGTTGTAAAGGGTAAGGAAATTTAATTGTCCGTTAATCCGGGCATTCATGTTATTACCCACATTGTTACCCAGTGTAACGCTTTCATCCTGCAATTGCGCACCAGCCATCCAGTCGTATGTTCCACGGTATGTTGCCGATGCCGAGGTCCAATCGAGTAATGGCAGTTTATTAATTGGCAAGCGGTAATTTACATTTACGCTGTGCTGGTAATCAACAGGCCTTCCGAATGAAGATATATTGTTGTAAATCTCATCCATCATCTTTGCATATTCGTCGGGATAACGGTCTTTATCCATCACACCTTCCAATTCATCGATGCGTGCAACATTCTGGTTTGTAAAATCAATCCTCAACGCGCGGGTCAAATTGAACTTAAAATCGAAATACCGATTCCACAAAAAGTTCTTTTGAACAGTTGTGGGCATTTCAAGCCCATAGCCGGTATTATCCCGTGCAGTCCGCTCGTTATACGATCGGGTAAGGTCGGTACGGAATGAAATCATTTCGGGCAATGGTGAAAAATTGAAATCACGGATTAGCGCAAATGCATTATTTTTGAGGAACCCCACATTTTTAAATGGTGTAACAGGGTTCGAACGCATTGAATAGTTGTAATTAAACACTGCTTTTTCGTTTTTTCTCAGGTAATTTTCGATATCTATATTATGGCTTACCTGCTCGTTTTTGGCATACGACATTGAGAAATTTTCAATATCGGTTGGCCACGGTTTCCGTTCCCTGTTTTCGCGTTGTGGCTCAAGGCTTATATTGTTAAAATTTAAACTTTTGCGTGTTACAACATCTTGCGATATCTCAAGCAGTTCTTCTACATCTTCAGGATCTTCAATGGCATCAATCGCATCCTTCATGGTTATATCGGTATTCACGGGGCTGTATTCGGGATTAGCCACATTACGTGAATAACTGTAAAACAATGGCATGTTCAACCCTATTTTTTCGGGCAATAATTTACCAAGGTTAGCGGTAGCTGCAAGGTTGAACTCGTAACGGTCTTCGAGGCTTCGCATACTGGCCGGCTGGCTAATACTACCCCATCCAACCGACTCGGTACTACCAGTTAATGAAACACTTCCAAGATCGGCCAGGCGGACCGACATACGGCCACGTGAAGCCCATCCTCCACTTTGATCGTAATCACTCACCCGCAATTCGTTTACCCATACTTCAACTGATTTCGATGTAGGATTATCCGTTTTTGGGTTACGGATACCGATATAAACTAAATCGACGTCGGCCAAGCTAGGGTTACCCTTAACTTTCATGATGTTTTTAGCGTTTGGCGACTGCTCGTCGATTTGCTCAAATACATCTGACATCCTTATGGTAGAACCGGCTTCGCGTGCAGCTGCATTCCGTTCAAGTTTTAAATCAGGCAAACGGTTTAACTCAACGTTCAAACGGTTTTCATCGGGCCATACAATCCTACGGTCTGCTATATTTTCGTTATTATAGCTTGTCGTCGGCTCGGGTGTGAGTTTCAACGGAATTTCATATTCATAATAATTGAATTGGTCGTTTCCTAAACGGATAAAAACCGATAATTCGTCATCCTCAAGCGGGTAATCTTCAATTTCTTCAGCATGAACCTCCATTCGCAAATATTTGAACTGACGTAAATCGATGCCCGCTTTTTTATAAACGGCCCGGGCATCACCCGATTCAAGGTTTTTAACCTTCATCAGCATCGACTGTTCATTCATCTCGATTGGGGTCGGGTTCGAAGGGTCTGTCTCACGGTCGATACCCGGAGGAAGTACATAGTTAATTGGGGATTTACTTCCGTTTTCTTCAATATTGACCGAAGTAGTTTCAAACGTTGCATTGGCCGATTCTGCTGCCCCTTCTTCAACAAGCGGGCCTTCAACTTCGCGCCAGTCGGAACGAACAAGTCCTAACGAACCAAAACGCATAATAACCGAATCGGAAAAGTTGGTTAAGAACATCCGCATAAACCGGATGGATTTGAAACTGTTGATTTCACCATACTTTTCATACTCATTTTCATCGGTAACCGGAACTTTAAACTGGTACCATGTTACCGTTTCAGTTTCCTGGTTGGGCAGGGTTACAGTCGCATCTACTTTATCAACAATATAATTTTCACCAACGTTCATATCTTCAGGACGGATACTTACCCTGTACTGATAATATGCTTCAAGCTCACTTAGGGTGTTATCTCCATTAATATCCTCAACATCCGGCTCGGTTTTACCTACCATAGTGTACGATTCGGTATTCAACTCATCAGTGGGAGAGTTATTTTCAACATTGTTGTATTTTTTATAACGTTCAAAAACCGAATGTTCCATGCGGTCGTGCAACGAGCTGCGGTAATAGCTAAAATCGTCGTTCGACGGGTCGCTCATCAAATCATCAAAAGCCTCGGGGGTTAAAATGGTTTGCATCCGGTTCAGGTATTCATTAAAGAATAAAGCTTCATCGTTGTTATCCAGCCCGTCGAGGCCAATATCCTGGTACTCGCGGCTGGTTGCTTCATTTTCGAATGCAACGCCAAGCTGCATTTTTGTTGAAACACGCCCCCAAACGGTGGTGTCAACATCTTCTACTTCGCCAACCGGCAAGCCATTTTCGAATGCCTTACGCGAATCCTTCAAAATATCTTCAGAAACATTACCCAGGTTAATGTACAAGTCACCGCCTTCGTGCGTTCCTTCATCATAAATAAACGGGTCGAGCACCCAAAATTCGACATACTCAACGTTCGAGGCTTCGAAATTGGTTGTCTGGATCTCACGCATAATACCTGCCCACCGTGAATCGGGTTGCTTCAAATTATTTTCTTCGT
>JAGYOI010000067.1 GCA_018399395.1 Prolixibacteraceae bacterium | reverse complement strand
TTCATCAGCACTAATGCAATTGCAAAAGGGGCAATGTATCTTATAATAAAAAGATATACCCGATAATAAGGTGCTTTATAAATGCCATAAGATGTTAATTCTTCTTTTAGTTGTTTTTTACCAAACAACCATGCAACAAAAACTACAATTAAAAGGCCGCCCAATGGCAATAATATGTTGGAAGAAACAAATTCAAGTACGCCAAAAAGGTTTACCCCGATTATTGAGATTTGAGGGACTTGATATAACGACAAGCTCGACAGGATTCCTAAAACACCAATACCGGCAGAGGCTAGTATTGTTGCTTTTTTTCTCGACATATTCAGTTCCTCCGAAAAATAGGCAACAACCACCTCCAGTATAGAGATTGTTGAAGTTAAAGCAGCAACAGTTAACAAGAAGAAAAACAACAATCCAAAAATATAACCACCGGCCATTTGTGAAAAAATATTCGGTAAGGTTAAAAACACCAGATCGGGACCCGATGCAGGACTTATTCCGAATGCAAATACTGCGGGGAAAATTGCCACTCCGGCTAAAATAGCTATTAAAGTATCGGTAAAGGCAACTGCCACAGTCGACTGCCCAAGGTTTTCTTTTTTGTTAATGTAAGATCCGTAAGTAATTAAGGTGCCCATGCCAATACTCAACGAGAAGAATGCCTGACCCAAAGCTTCAAGTATGCTGGCCCCCGTTATTTTTGAAAAATCAGGCTCAAATAAAAACCGCAAGCCATCAGAGGCCCCGGGCAAAGTAATGGCACGAATATCGAGAATAATAATTAAAACGACTAAAACAGGCATCAGGACCTTTGTGAATTTTTCTATTCCTTTCTCCACGCCAGCCAGCACCACGCTGCCGGAAACAATCAAAAAGGTTAAGGTCCACATTAGCGGACGCCACCCGCTATCCTGAAATGCATCGAATTGTCCGACAATTTCTCCCGGGTTTTTCCCTGAAAACTGATTCGTAACGGCCTTTACCAGGTACTCCAATGTCCAGCCTGCAACTACACTATAAAAAGCATTGATCATGAAAGCGGCTGCAATTCCCATTACACCAACCCAAAACCATTTTTGTCCGGGTTTTAATGCCCTGAATGCACCGAAAGGATTCCGCTGGGTGCTCCGTCCAATGGTAAGTTCCGATAACATTACCGGCAAACCTATCAGTATTATGAAAAGTAAATATATAATCAGAAAAGCACCGCCCCCATTTTCTCCGGCGATATAAGGAAAGCGCCAGATATTGCCTAAACCAACTGCCGAACCGGCTGTTGCTGCAATAACACCAAATTTACTTCCAAACGAATCACGGTTATCATTTCCAGGAATATGCGCCATTACCAATCATTTAAAATTTGAGCCAAAAATAATAATATTGAAATATTATTGCTCATCAATACATCATTTTATCATTGGCATGACAAAAATAATACATTTTCGTAAGTTGATTTAATAAAAAAAGCCGGACAAAGCCGGCTCTTTTTTCTTAACGGTTATTAATATCTAATTTCGGTCTAAACAATTTAAATCATTAAACGCGCTTTTAAGACGCTCAATCATTGATTCCTGAGCTTTTCGCAACCAAACCCTGGGATCGTAATACTTTTTATTGGGCTTATCTTCCCCATCGGGGTTACCAATTTGAGCTTGAAGATAGTCATGGTTCTCAGCCTCATATTTTCTAATACCGTCCCAGGTTGCCCACTGTGTATCGGTATCGATATTCATTTTTATCACTCCATAGCCAATAGCCTCCCGAATATCCTCGTGAGAAGAACCGCTTCCACCGTGAAAAACAAACTTTACCGGTTTTTCATCTTCCAGTTTGTGCTTTTCTTTAATAAAATCTTGAGAATTTTTCAGGATTTTTGGCTGCAATTTCACATTTCCGGGTTTGTAAACACCATGAACATTTCCAAATGCAGCGGCAATGGTAAAATTAGGCGATACAGCTTTTAATGCTTCATAAAAGCGGTTAACCTCCTCAGGCTGGGTGTAAAGCAATGAATTATCGATGCCTGTATTGTCCACTCCATCCTCTTCGCCGCCTGTTATACCAAGTTCAATTTCAAGCAACTGGTCAATTTTACTCATCCGTTTAAAATAGCGGACACAGGTTTCAATGTTTTCATCGAGAGGTTCCTCTGAAAGGTCGAGCATGTGAGAGCTAAATAATGGCTTCCCGGTTTCGGCATAATGTGTTTCGCTTGCCTCAATCAACCCGTCAATCCACGGGAGTAACTTTTTGGCTGCATGGTCGGTGTGTAATATTACACGAACACCATATGCCGCGGCTAATGAATGAACATGTTTAGCAGCAGCAACGGCACCAAGTACCTGCGCCTTTTGTCCTTCAAGCTTTAGACCTTTACCAGCAACAAATTGCGCACCCCCGTTTGAAAGCTGAATGATAACCGGAGAGTTTACAATTTTTGCAGTTTCCATTACAGCGTTAATTGAATCGCTACCTACCACGTTTACGGCAGGCAATGCAAATTTATTTTCCTTTGCATATTCTAAAATATAATTTAAATCACTACCGGTTACAACACCGGGTTTTACTACTTCCGATATAGGTTTCATCGCGTTTTATTTTTTGTTATAACTTTTCATCATTTAAACACAAACCAGTATGAAATGTTTACTGTGAGATTCTTATTACTGTTAATAAAAGAATAATCATTGAAATTGTATCTTCAAATCATTGCAATAAAAGCCTCAAATTTTTACTTTTGGCATCCATTAGTGAATGAACATTCAGCAATTACAAATAATTATTAACATAAACCAAAATCAAATGACTGTTAGTTATAAAGAACTCGGTTTGGTTAACTCCAAAGAGTTATTCAAAAAAGCAATTGATGGTGGCTACGCTATTCCTGCGTACAACTTCAATAACCTCGAACAAATACAAGCTATTTTACAAGCTTGTGTTGAAACAAAATCACCGGTTATTTTACAGGTATCATCGGGTGCACGTAAATATGCCAACGCTACTTTGTTGCGTAACATGGCAAAAGGCGCAACTGAATATGTAAAAGAATTAGGCTACGAAGTTCCTATTGTTCTACACCTCGACCATGGCGACACTTTTGAGTTGTGCAAGGATTGTATCGATAATGGCTTCTCTTCTGTTATGATTGACGGGTCACACCATTCATACGAAGAAAATATTGAACTGACTAAAAAAGTTGTTGAATACGCACATAAGCACGACGTTACTGTTGAAGGCGAACTGGGTGTTTTAGCTGGTGTTGAAGATGATGTTGTGGCTGAAGAATCAAGCTACACAAAACCTGAAGAAGTTGAAGACTTTGTAAAAAGAACAGGTGTTGACTCATTGGCTATCTCAATTGGTACTTCGCATGGTGCACACAAATTTACACCGGCACAATGCACCAAAGATGAAAATGGCAAACTGGTTCCACCACCGTTAAAATTCGACATATTAGAAGAAATTGAGAAAAGAATCCCCGGATTCCCTATCGTTCTTCACGGTTCATCTTCAGTTCCATTGGAATATGTTGAAATGATCAACGAAAATGGTGGTGACCTTGATGCAGCTATTGGTATTCCTGAAGATCAGCTTCGCAAAGCAGCAAAATCGGCTGTTTGCAAAATTAACATCGACTCTGACGGACGTTTGGCTATGACTGCAGCTGTTCGTAAAGTTATGAAAGAAAAGCCGGGAGAATTTGATCCCCGTAAATATTTAGGACCTGCACGTGAAGAACTTAAAAAGCTTTACATGCACAAAAACAACACCGTATTAGGTTCTGCCCAAAAAGCATAAGTATTTCACTATAACACTAAAAGAATAGCTGTTGACTTTATGGTTAGCAGCTATTTTTTTGTGATTAGAACGGATAACCAATCGCAATATTAAAATTCAAGTCATCGGCAGTTAGCCCCCTGTTTAAATGAATCCACCTTTGACCCATCTCAAGAGAAGGGTCTCGCAATTTAACACCCAAATCGACCCTTAAAATAAAATATGGCGAAACAATACGCAACCCGGTACCAGTTCCAACTGCAAATTCATTATAAAAACGGTTAAACCTGAAAACAGCTCCTTCCCTGTTATCATAGCTATTTATCGCCCATATATTGCCGGCATCAACAAAAAGTGCGCCTTCCAGCATCCAAAACAGCTTGAAACGGTACTCGACATTGGCCTCCAGCTTAAGATCGGCTGACTGGTTAGGATATTCGCCCTGTGATGCCGAATACGAACCCGGCCCAAGGGAACGGACATGCCATGCGCGTACACCGTTTGCCCCTCCTGTAAAATATTGCTTCTCGAAAGGCATAAGGTTGAAGTTGCCATAAGGCAAAGCAATCCCGAAAAATGCACGGGTAGCAATCATATTATATTTGTCGAAACGATATCCATAACGAAAATCAAAATCACCACGAACATATTGTGCAAAACGGGTATCAAAATATTCGTAGTACAACGATTGGTCTGAGGCATCGGCCCCAGGTTCTACCTTTTCGCGGTTTAAAATATTACTTAGCCCCCACAGAAAATTCCCTGCAGCCTCGATATTCATTCTGTAAAACACATAATCATCGCTGTTGCTGTCGCGATTTTTACTGTACGTAAGGCTATAGTTGCTGGATGAAATAATATGGTCGGTATAACTACTCCTGATATATAAATCCTTAATCTGGTCAATAAAGTCATCATTCAAACTAAAAATACGAACTGCATTCAAGTCCAATAAATTGAAATTATGCATTCTTGAATCGCTTGACCTCCATTTGTAGCCTAATGTGGCATTTACGATTGTTCGTGTATAGTATGGCCTGTTCTGATAGTTATAGGCTACAGAGAATGTTGTAAATGGAATGGTATGAAGATTCAGTTTGTCCTCGTTAAACGGAAATACAAACCCGGGCACGGTTAACCGCACTCTCCCACCATATTCAATGGTATTATACTTTTCATCATCCACGCCGGTAATTTGCCGCTCAGTTGCGCCCCTTAAACTAATATCGAAAATCTCAGCACCACGGAATAAATTGCGATGCTGATAATTAAGGTTCCCGGCAACTCCCAAATCACCCGATGTATTTGTCCCTTCAAGATCAAATGAATAATTTTGTTTTACCTGAAGCGGTAAATACATCTGCCCCCCAAGGTAGCCATTCAAACTATCACCTCTTCCGCTCACCTCGTTGTACTTAATATCTACATATTTAAACTGACGAATAGTATATAGATTGTTGTATGTTTTGTCTTCAAACGACTGTCGATAAACATCGCCGGGAAACATCTCTATTGTTTTATAAATCACATGCTTTTTAAGTGGTAACTTATCATTATAAAAAAATGTAAAATTCCCTTCAGTTACCGAATCGGAATATGCGTGTCCACTTTTGGCCAGAAAGTCCTGATTCTTTTGTTCGCCAATGTATACCGAGTAGTTATCAATTTCGTAGGTTTTATGATATTTGCTTTGGCTTTTGTCCCTCAAAACCGACCGGTCTTCAACAATTAAATCAACATCGGCAAGATATCGGTAACGTGTAGTATCGATTTCGTAATGAATAAAATCTTCCGAAAAATTGAAATATCCCGAATTGCGCAAAAGTTTCGTCAGCCTCGAACGCTCATTTTCTAGCACTTCAACATCAAGAATATCGCCCTTTTTAAAGTAAGCGTCATCGCGTGCCTCATTAACAATTGGCAATAAATGTTCATCATTAACGATGTAATTTACGTTGCGTATTCGGTAAGGATCACCTGGCTTTATACGATATTTTACGCGTGCTGTCTTCCTTTTAAATAAAACAGTATCGTCCACTTCGGCTTGATAGTAACCCTTATTGTGCATATACATTTGCAGTTGGCTGGCTGACTTATCTTTTAAACCTTCGTTGTAAATTACCGGGGGTTCCCCTGCCCTTTTTAGCAATCCATTTTCCCTTTTCTTTGAAGATAAATTGTAAAGCCACAAATGAAACTTCATAAATCCCAGAATCTTAAGGTTTTCTTTCTGTGCCAAATGAGATTGTAATTTCTTCTTTTCAAAATTGTTTTTCTCTATTACAACCTCTGAATCTTTCAGCAGATAATCATCTTCGGGCACATAACGGGTCATACGGCAGTTGCTCAATGTCGCAACAAGCAACACCGCTGCCAAATAGTTGTATATTTTAGATTTGTTTCTTTTCACTTTACACAAAAATAATCAAACATAAATATTCGTGGTCGCTTCAAAGCACATTAATTTGATTATTTTTGAATTGTCTCAAAATTTTTAATCGTGCTAAGCAAAAACAAAATCAAATTTATAAACTCGCTGTACCGAAAAAAAAACCGTGAGCAAACGAATTTATTTATTGCTGAAGGAGAAAAAACCATTCAACAACTTATTGAGGCAAAATACGATTTCCGGACGATCGTTTGCACTGAAGATATAATTGATCAATTCAGCAGCTTGAAGTGTGAGAAAATTACGGCATCAAGGGATGAGATAAAAAAAATAAGTTCTTTTAAAACCCCGCAGCCAATTCTTGCAATCTGCACACAACAAAAGCATTTCATCCCCAAAGCTCAAACCTTAAATAATGAACTCTCGTTAGCTTTAGACGACATTCAGGATCCCGGCAATTTAGGAACGATAATACGTTTAGCCTCGTGGTTTGGAATTAAAAACATCATTTGTTCATTAAAAACAGCCGATTGTTACAACCCGAAAACGATACAAGCAACAATGGGTGCCATTGCCCATGTAAATGTTTGCTATACAAATCTTGTTGATTTTCTTTCAAGCCCTGCATTAACACATCTCCCTGTATATGGTACATTTTTGAACGGTAACAACATTTATACGTGCGAACTAACACCCACAGGTATAATTGTAATGGGAAACGAAGGAAACGGGATTTCAACCGAAATTGAAGGGAAAGTAAACCAAAAGCTCTATATACCATCGTTTGCCGAAACAAAAGTAGAGTCACTCAATGTGTCGATTGCTACTTCTATTGTATGCTCGGAGTTCAGGCGTCGTACAATCCAAGTTTAGCGGCAACTTTTTC
>JAGYOI010000066.1 GCA_018399395.1 Prolixibacteraceae bacterium | reverse complement strand
TTTGTTAATGGGGACCCGTGCCGGTGATTTGGATATAGGGGCAGTACTTTTTTTGATGGAAAAAGAAAATATTGGGTTACAATCGGCTTCTACATTGTTCAATAAGCATAGCGGAATGCTCGGGGTAACCAATATCTCATCGGATGCCCGTGATATTGAAGAAGCTGCTGAGAATGGTCATGAAAAAGCCCAATTGGCAATGAAGATGTATGATTACCGTGTGAAAAAATATATTGGTTCGTATACCGCGGCCATGAATGGTTGTGATATTCTTGTATTTACCGGGGGCATAGGCGAAAATGCCGATGTTACCCGCGATGGTATTTGCAGCGAACTTAACTGGCTTGGTTTCGATCTCGACAAAACAAAAAATGATGGCTTACGTGGTGAAGAAGCTGTAATCAGTACCAACGATTCAAAAGTTAAAATTATGGTTGTACCAACCGACGAAGAGCTGATGATAGCAAGGGATACCCAGAAAATAGTTGAAAAGAATATGTAAAGTTAGCTGACAGGAGTCATTATTCTCAATTAAACACACTTAATAAATGACTCTCTTTTCTAATGACGAATGTCTAATGTTTAATGTCTAATGACCCAAAAAATATGAATATATTAGTACTGAATTGTGGAAGTTCATCAATTAAATATCAGTTGTTTAATATTAATAATGGCCATGAAGTATTAGCAAAAGGCCAGGTTGACCGAGTAGGAAACGAAGGTAGTAATATTGAACAAAAAGTAGATGGAAAAGAGCCAATAGAAGTTGAAGTTGAAATAGAAGATCATATTGCCGGAATTGACCTCATTTTGAAACTTCTGACCGATAAGCGGCATAGTGTAATAGGTTCATACGATGAAATTGATGCCGTGGGCCACCGTTTGGTACATGGTGGCGAAACGTTCACGGGCAGCGTGGTTGTTAATGATGAGGTAAAAGCCAAAATGACTGAGTTGATTGACCTTGCACCATTGCATAATCCGGCCAATATTCAGGGAATTGAGGCCATGGAGCGCTTGTTGCCCGAAAAACCACAGGTTGGGGTTTTCGATACTGCTTTTCATCAGACCATGCCCGAAAGAGCTTATCTCTACGGCATTCCTTATAACCTTTACAAGAAGTATCATATCCGCCGATATGGCTTTCACGGAACAAGTCATCAGTTTGTGGCCAACAAAGCATGCGAACAACTGGGGTGGGATATAAAAGACAAAAAAATTATTACCTGTCACCTGGGAAATGGAGCATCAATAACAGCCATTAAAGATGGTGAATCGGTTGATACATCAATGGGCTTTACACCTAATTACGGTTTGGTTATGGGTACCCGAAGCGGGGTAGTTGATCCGGGTATTATCGAGTATCTGATGAAAAAGGAAGAGATGTCACTCAATGAGGTTGTGACCATGCTCAATAAAAAAAGTGGGATGTATGGGCTTTCCGATGGTTTTTCATCAGATATGCGCGACCTTGCCGATGCGATGATGGAAGGAAACAAAGATGCTGAACGGGCACTTATGACATATGCCCATAGGGTTAAACATTACATCGGTGCATATATAGCCGAACTTAATGGTATCGATCTGGTGGTATTTACCGGCGGCATAGGCGAGAATAACTGGAAAGTGCGCGAACTTTGTCTTTCTGACCTGGAATATCTGGGGATAGAACTAGACAAAGAAAAGAATAAAGGGTTACGCGGTCGTGATACCTTAATAAGTACCGAAACTTCAACAACAAAAGCTATGATTGTACAAACCGACGAGGAGTTTGTTATAGCAAACGAAACATTCCGTTTGGTAAATGAAGAATAATGTAGAAATATAATAGCAAGATGGATAAAAAGCCCGGTAAATTTATATTTGCCGGGCTTTTCAATATGCCATTGTAATTGCTAATCATAATGAAACCGGCATTTGGCAATTTGTATTTCATTTTCGCGATATTTGTATATCAACCGGTGTTCACTTGTGATTTTTCGTGACCAGAAACCTTTGTATTTGTATTTTAAAGGTTCAGGTTTACCTAATCCCGAATAGGGGTGACGGGAGATTTCTTTCAATAAATTATTTATTTTTTTGACAATTCTTTGTTTGTGGATTGCTATCAGCTTTTCTTATTATTCACTTCACTAAAACAAGGTTTAAGTACCAATAACCAATAACCAATGCTGGGAGCTAAAGCAACCAGTCCCGGGTTCACCTCGGGAACCAATGACCAATGACTATATTTTTATCCCCCCGAACGCTTAACCTTATATCCTTCTTTTTTGAGTATTTCCACTACTTTTTCCCTGAAATCGCCCTGGATGATAATATCACCTTCTTTGGCTGAACCGCCAACGCCGCATTTGGTTTTTAAGAGTTTACCAAGCGATTTTAAATCATCGTTTGAACCAACAAAGCCGGTCACAAGGGTTACCTTTTTCCCTTTGCGTTGCTTTTTGTCGAGCATTACACGCAAATCCTGTTGTTGTGAAGGCAAGGTTTCTTCTTCTGTTTCATTTTCTTTGTCGAAATCAAAATCGGGGTTGGTAGAAAAAACAACCCCCAGACGTTCTTTCCAATCGTTGTTGCTCATTATTTGTTTTTTAAATATAAATATCCCTTGCTCCTCCTTTTATCAGCTCGTAATTGCGCATGAAATCATTGAAAATCTTCCCGTTGTTTTTCATGAAGAATTCCTGGTTTTTAATTTGCCCGATTTCTTCTTCAATCAGTTTTTCGCCAATGGCTTTTGTCCCGGGTGAGGCATAATCGTCGAGGTATTCGCGAAAAGTAAGCACGGCGTTAAGCTTGCAGAATTTTCCTTCGACACAATGTTTCAACATGCCCATAATTTTTTCGCCGGTACGGCCGCAACGGTAACCTGCCGTACAAAACGACGAAATCATTCCCATTTCGGCTACTTCTTTAATAATTTCATCGAGGCTGCGCGGGTCGCCAATGGTAAACTGTTCATAGCTTTTGGTTTCATCGTCAACACATTCCTGATAAGCGCCAATGCCAATTTTGGTTGAGGCATCGGTCTGTGTGCAACCCAGTTTTATTACTTCACGTTTGATCTCTGGTTGCTCACGGGCGGTGATAATCAGACCGGGGTAGGGCAATGCAAGTCGCAAAACGGCTACCAGTTTTTTAAAATCTTCGTCGTTCACAATATATTTCGACTGGGTGCTAAGTTGCGACCCAATGGCCGGGGTTAACCGTGGTACCGAAACGGTGTGCGGCCCTACGCCAAAATGCTTCTCCAGGTCGGCAGCATGGGCAACCAGCCCAAGTACCTCAAAGCGCCAGTCGTAAAGGCCAAAAAGCGCACCAATGGCCACATCGTCGATCCCGGCTTCCTGTGCACGGTGAAGTGCGTAAAGCCGCCAGTCATAATCGCCTTTCAACGTGTTTTGAGGATGTACTTTACGGTAGGTTGCCTCGTGGTATGTTTCCTGAAAAACCTGGTAAGTGCCAATGCCGCATTCTTTTAATTTTTTCAAATCGGCAACCGACATTGGAGCTGCGTTTATATTTACCCGCCTGATGGAAGTCGGGCGTCCGGTTTTCGGGGTTTTTTCTTCAACAGAATAAACGGCTTTAATGGTTTTAATCATATAATCGACATCGCTTTTAGGATGTTCTCCATAAACCATTATCATTCGTTTGTGCCCGTTGTTCAATACGTATTTCGTTTCTTTTTTAACTTCATCGGTAGTGAGGATACGGCGCTTTTCGTCCTTGTTCTCAGAGCGGAAACCACAATATGCACAGTTATTGACACAAAGGTTTGAACAATAAAGCGGGGCAAAAAAAACAATGCGGTTGTCGTAAACTTTATGCTTTATATCAAGTGCAGCAGCGTTAATTTCGTCCCATAAATCGATATCGGTAACATGAAGCAGCTTAGCGGTTTCGTCAATAGTAAGTGCCTTTATCGATTTTGCTTTGTCAATAATAGTCCGTATTTCAGGTTTCGATGGGCCGATATTGTTCGTCAAAGCTTCATGCAGTTTTTCTGCATTAATGAAATTTTGACCTTTTTTAAGATATTTCTTGTTTTCTTCAGGTTTTATAGTGTTGTTTATCCATTCGCTGATCTGCATAACATCGATTTTTAATGTAAAATATTACTGTAAAATTAGGGTTAAAGCATTAGAGAAAAAATAATTTCTTGTGAAAAGTATGGATTTTAAGAATAAAAAAAAGGATAGATAAAAAATACCTATCCCTTTAAACTAACTAAACCTAACTAAACCTAACTATGAAAACTTATATCTAAATTTACTCAATTCGAATTTCTGACCTTATTGTTAAAATGATAGTACAAATATATGCTGTAAAACACTATTTTGTGTTACCGCAACATTAAATATTTCTAAAAAAGAGTTAAAATGATATTTATCGGTTTTTGTATGTATGGCTCATAAATAATGGTTGTTATATGATACGTGTTTTATTTTTTAGCATATTTGAACCGTTATAAAGGTATATTCATTTTTTCATAAATTATTGATTTTGGAACGACAGAGTGGAGTTTTATTACATGTAAGTTCATTACCATCGGATTATGGTGTGGGTGATTTTGGTGAAGGGGCTTATCGTTTTATTGACAAGCTTTCGGAAAACGGGTTTTCTGTTTGGCAAATCTTACCATTTGGCCCTCATGGTGCTGGTAATTCCCCATATCAGGCTTATTCGGCTTATGCTGGAGATGTGTTGTTTATCTCACCCGCTGAATTGGTGAAATGGGGATTGTTAAACAAAGCCGATATAACCGTTCATCTTCAGTTTGATAAAAATAAAGTAGATTATGAAGTTGTTACTCCATGGAAAGATACTTTGTTTGAAAAATGTTGGATGAATTTCATTAATAATTCAGGGGAATTTGCACAATTAAATGGTGAATTTCATGCATTTCAAGAAGAACATAACTGGTGGCTAAATGATTATGCCCTTTATTCTATTTGTAAAAAGAAAAACGGTGGCCGTTCATGGGAAAAATGGCCTGATGAAATTAAGAAACGTCAAACAGACTCTCTAAAATCGATTTCGCATGATTATTCGGGCGATTTACAATTTGAAAAATTTAAACAGTTTTTGTTTTTCAGGCAATGGTTTCGTTTAAAAGAATATGCTCACAAAAAAGGGATCAAAATATTTGGTGACCTTCCGTTGTACGTGTCGTACGATAGCGCCGATGTATGGAGCAACCAGTCGTTGTTTGTATTGGATGAAGACGGAAAACCTGAAATTGTAGGTGGTGTGCCACCCGATTATTTTAGCGAAGATGGTCAATTGTGGGGCAATCCGGTTTATAACTGGGAAAAAATGAAGTATGATGAATATCAATGGTGGGTTGCACGTATTTATTTTAATTTACACTTGTTTGATTTGGTAAGGATTGATCATTTCAGGGGGCTTGAATCGTACTGGGCAATACCGGCCTCGGCCGAAACAGCAAGAACAGGTAGTTGGCAAAAGGCTAATGGTTATGAATTGTTGCAAATATTGAAATCACGGATGCCCGATTTGCCGGTAATAGCTGAAGATTTGGGAGACATTTCCCCTGAAGTTGAAGATTTGCGTGATCATTTTGAATTGCCGGGGATGAAGGTTTTGCAGTTTGCTTTTTCATCGGATGCAGCAAATATCCATCTTCCGCACAATTATTCAACAAATAATGTTGTATATACAGGGACGCATGATAATAATACACTCAGGGGTTGGTGGAATTTGTTGCCTAAAGCAGACAAGAGCACGGTGAAATCATACTGTAACCTTACAAATCGCACCAGCATTCCGGAACAGTTAATTGAAATGGCTTGGTCGTCGGTTGCAAAAATTGCCATCGTGCCTATGCAGGATATTTTACATTTGGGAGAAGAAGCCCGAATGAATACACCCGGAACCATAGAGCATAACTGGCATTGGAGGTATAATAAAAGAAAAGAACGGATAAGGCATTGGGAGTTTGTGAAAAAATTGAATGAAAAATATAATCGCACAAATGGATAGAATTTACACGGTTGGCGAAACAACTTTTGATATTATCTTCAGAAACGGGCAGCCATCGGCAGCTATAGTAGGTGGTAGTGTTTTGAACACTGCCATTACTTTGGGAAGGTTAAATTTACCGGTACAGTTTGTATCGCGAATGGGAAACGACCAGGTTGGAAATTTATCGCTCGGTTTTTTAAAAGAAAATGGGGTTGACACCGATTATGTTGTCCGTTTTGACGGAAATTCAAGATTGGCACTGGCCTTTATGGATGAAGCAAATAATGCTGACTACGAGTTTTATAAATCGGCCAAGGCACCTTCGCTTGTTTTCCCCGATTTATCTCCGAATGATATTGTAACTTTTGGTTCAACCAATGCAATTAAAGAGGAAGGTCGTAATAACTTATTATTGTTTCTGAATCAAGCACATGATAAAGGTGTGTTGACTATTTATGATCCCAATATAAGGGAGTTTGGCCCGCGTGAGCTTATTGAAACACGGAAAAAAGTTGAGGAAAACCTGCATTTGGTTAAAGTGCTGAAAGGATCCAATCAGGATTTTATCCGTTTATATGAAACTGATGATGCCGATGATATATTTAAACGGGTGCAACCACTTGGGGTGCAGGTTTTAATTGTTACTTCGGGAACTAAAAAGGTTGAGCTAAGGACAAGTAATTTATCATTTTCATTTCCGGTAAAACCTGTGAAAACAGTCAGTACAATTGGTGCCGGTGATAATTTTACAGCGGGTTTGGTGTTCGGATTTCACAAACATGCTATTCGTACATTGAATATTGATGATGCTGATGAGAATGTCTGGCATGAGATATTGCAGTTTGCCACCGATTTTGCAGCGCAGGTTTGTTGCTCTGAAGGGAATTATATCTCGAAAGAATATGCTGAAAAAGTTATGATTTCAACAGAATAATCATCCTAAAAAATCTGTTAAAACCATAATAAACTCATCCTGCTTTTCTGCATGTAAAACAAATTTAAATTTGAATGCCACAAATCCACGAATTAAAATTCGTGTTTGGTGTAATTGAGTGGAGTTTGCCAATTTTTTAAACTTT
>JAGYOI010000065.1 GCA_018399395.1 Prolixibacteraceae bacterium | reverse complement strand
TTATAATCCTGATAAATTTCGCGGCGGGTTTGCCCTCTGAGCACGGTCCAGTCAAAACCTTCGCTTTTTAGCATTTCAGCATTTTCCACAATTTTATCATCTTCAAGTACAATTACGATGGCAAGGTCTTCGCTGAATTTTTGCTGAAATTCTTTCATTAGTTCTTTGTGTGGACTAAATTTTTCATTATCGGTACGGGTGAAGCATAAATAAACGTATTTGCCTGTAAAGTTATCCCATGTAACAATTTCACCATTAATGTCGGCCACATCCAGTTCAGGAGCAATTGTGCCGTACATTGTACGTGCCAGTTCATTGAAAATACTGCTGGCTGTTTCCTTATGGACAGGGTTTTCTGAATCGTCGGTGATTTTTTGCAGAATGTTAAAAAGCCCTACGGTATTAAACCTTTTTGAATAGAATATCGGTTTAATTCCTTTAAGTATAATAGCCTCAGCCAAAGCCTCATTAAATCCCATGTCGAGGGTTAGCCAGTTGATTAATTGTTCGTGTGCGCCGGAGTTAAGCATCACACTAATTTTTTGACCGTTAACCTGCTGTGTGGCATATTTGAGGTAGTTCCCGAAAATCTTTTCAAACAATTCGGCATAGCCGGGGTGGTCGTAAAGTATTTCCTGATCAATAAAGTATTCGTCGATAACGGGTTGCGGTTCCTGAATCTGGGCTGTGTATTTTACCGATGCGTATTTGTACTTTTTAAAATTTTCAAAGTATTCGTTATCCGTTTCCTGAAATTGTTCTTTTAGCTTACCTACAACTTCTTCAGCTTTTTCGACAGAACGGCGGTACATTATTTCTTTAATGTTCTGGCTCATTTGAACATTGTAATGCCGGGTAAAATTGCTGATTAAAAAATTGGTGTTTTCAGGTGATGGTTTTTTTAAACCCAGGTGTATCTGTTTTAGCCTGAAATAAGGATTTGAAGATTTCTTTTCTTGTTTTGGTGGTAATGAAAGTTCTATTGAATCATCAGGTTTTAAGATAAACCAACCTTTGTATACTCCAAATTCGGTATAAATTGCTATTTCTTCAGTAATATCTAATTCACAGGTGAAATTACCTTCTTCATCAACAACGCCATCTCCAATTATTTCTTGTTTTTCGGTTAAAAAATTGGGCACAGTATAAAAGGTGAATGCATCGCCGCTATAATCAGTATTTGAGAAGCGAATTTCAGCACCTTCGACAGAAAAATATAGAAAAGTAAATAATACTGCCAGTCCAATTTTATTAATCATTCTCATTCCCCATGTATTTTTTTATGTCGAGATTTTTTGGGATAAATATACTGATATCTCCATTGTGATTTAAGATATCACGCACAATTGATGAATTCACCGGTGTATGTTCGGGCAGCGTAAGTAAGAAAATTGTTTCTATGTTGTTGTACATCTTCTTGTTCACTTGTGCTATTGCCCGTTCGTATTCAAAGTCAGCCGATGTTCTGAGCCCTCTTAAAATATGAGTGGCATTAACTTTTCTGCAAAAATCAATTGTTAGTCCATCGTGTATTTGTACTTCTACCCCGGGCTCGCTATCAAATAGGTCTTCAATCATCTGTTTTCTTTTTTCAACTGAAAAAAGTGTCTTCTTTGTATTGTTAACCCCAAGCATTACAATTACTTTATCAAAAAGAGGTAATGCTCTTTGAAGTACCGATTCGTGCCCAATGGTAAATGGATCAAATGATCCGGGAAATACAGCAATCTTTTCCATTATCTTAATCTTCAAAATACAAAACTAAAATATTTATTCAAATTGACTAATAAAATAGGGAATTAAAGCTGTTTTTTTACAACAACCAAACTTAATGCAATTATTCTGTATCTTCGTTATATTTAACTTATTTTTGAAATAAAAAAGATGCAGGTTAACAGAGAACATATTGGCATATTTGGTAAGATGAATTCGGGGAAAAGTTCACTGATGAATTTACTGACCCAACAAGAAACATCCATTACCGATTCAACTCCCGGAACAACAGCCGACACAAAAATTGCACTAATTGAGTTGCATGGCCTTGGCCCTGTGAAACTGTTCGATACAGCCGGGCTCGATGAAAAATCATTGCTGGGGGAGAAGAAAAAAAGCAAAGTTTTAAATGTGTTGAAGGAGTGTGATTTGGCAATTGTTGTGATAAACCCTGCAACCGATGATTTCGCGACGGAAGCGTTTTTAATTGAGAAGGCACGCGGGATGGATAAGCAAATGTTGGTTGTTTTTAATCTTTTCGATACTGCAATGCCATTTGATGACAAGCTATACCAAAAAATGCCTTTGTTAAAGTTTTATCCTTCTTTATCGCTTGAAGCGATTAACCTTCAGGAAAGAGATAGGCTTATCCGTTTTATTCTTAACAATTACGAAGCTACGGGCATACATAATGAATTATTGCCTTTTGTTGAACCTGATGAGTTTTATATTTTAAATATCCCTATGGATGAAGAAACACCGGAAGGCAGGTTTCTGCGGCCACAATCAATGGCGGTTGAGTACATAACCCGGAAATGGGCTTATCCGGTGGCTTACCGTATGGATTTGAAGGCTGCACGTGGTGAAAAAGCAGAAGCTGAAAAGAAACGATTCGATACATTTATTAATGGCCTTATGAAGCGTCCAAAAGTTGTTGTTACCGATTCGCAGGCAATGGATATTATGGCTAAATGGACTCCTGAGGATATTGGGCTGACTACTTTTTCAATAATGATGATTAATTATGGAAGTAATGGACGCATCGATGAATTTTATGAAGGTGCAAAAGTGCTGAATGACTTGAAAGGCGGGGATAAAATTTTAATTGCTGAAGCCTGCAATCATTCCCGGATACAGGAGGATATTGGAACCGTTCAGATTCCGGCTGTTTTGAAACAAATTAATCCGGAAGTAAAGGTTGAGTTTAACTTCGGTCGTGAATTTCAGGAAAACGAGTGTTTGTCTTCTTATAAACTTATCATTCATTGTGGAGCTTGTATGATAAGTAATCAGAAGTTACAGGCTCGTTTACGCGATTTGAGAAGCGTAGGTGTGCCTGTAACCAATTATGGGGTTTTTCTGTCGTGGGTCCAAGGGCATAAGGCGCTTGAGCGTGTTATGGAGCCCTGGATTAGTGAATGAATTCGAGCAACATTTCCTCGGCTGTTTTTTCTCCTTCGGTAAGAAGTATGGCCGTTTCAATTAATGCCAAATGTGAGTAAGCTTGCGGGAAATTACCCAACAAACGTTTTGTGTCAAAATCGATATCTTCACTAAACAACTTCAAATGATTGGAATAGCTTAAAAGCTCATCAAATTTCTTTTGGGCTTCTTCTTTTCGGCCAATTTTAATTAATGCATTGATTAGCCAAAAATTACAAATGGTAAATGCCGAACGTGGAACCCCAAAATCATCTTTATTCTTGTATCTGAACATTAAACCTTTGTATTCAAGATCTTTTTGTATGGCTTCAACGGTACTTATATATTTTGGGTTTGATCCCGCTATAAACCCGTAACTTTCCATTAAAAGCACCGATGAATCAAGCTCTTCGCTATCGTATGCCTGGGTGAAAGCTTGTTTCTTTTCGGACCATGCATTTTTAAAAATATCGTCCCTGATTTCTTTTCTTAGTCCCAGCCAGCGTTGAATATATTTTTTTTGGTTAAGGAGCGCTGCAATTCGTAAGGCGCGGTCAATAGCAGTCCAGCACAATATTTTGCTAAATGTGAAGTGTTTATCTTCATTGCGTATTTCCCAAATTCCTTTATCGGGCAATTGCCAGCTTTTTTGAACAATCTTCACAACGTTACGTACAATGGTCCAAAGTTCTTCGCTATGCATTAACGAAGTAACATGTATTTTGTAATGCTGATAAATTACATCAAGCAGGATACCGTAAATATCGTTTTGTTTTTGCTTGTATGCTGCATTTCCTATACGCACCGGTTTTGAATTTTCATAACCTGAGAGATGTTTCAGCTCATATTCGGTCAGTTCTTTTTCACCATTTATGCCGTACATAATTTGCATTTTTTCATCTTTGTCGGGCATAATGTTGATGATGAAGTCGAGATAACGTCGCGAAATGCTGTTGTGCCCCAGGTTCTTCATTATTTTCACAACCATCGAGGCGTCCCTGATCCAGCAAAACCGATAGTCCCAGTTGCGGACTTCGCCTATGGTTTCGGGTATCGATGTTGTTAGGGCTGCCAGTATTGCCCCGCTTTTTTGGTAGCTGAGCAGTTTAAGTGCAAGTGCGCTCCGGTTAATTTCTTCCTGGTAGCGTGTGTACGATGTAGTGCGTTGTATCCAGTTTAGCCAATATACTTTTGTGCGTTGTAGTTTTAAATACGAACGTTCGGTTGTTTGTGTAAGTAATTTTTGGTGATAACTGATTAAACAAAAATTATCCTCGGTAAGTATAATCGGGTTACCATTCAGAACATCATTTTTATCAAATTCGGTGTACAGGTATAACGAATCGTAGCTACCGTTTTTGGTAAACGATTTGATATATTTTTCTTCAACAACATTACCGGTCGGGTGGTTAGCATATTCAAGTTTGGGGTTGTATTCAATTGAAAATTGTGGTTCTCCCCAAATGTGTTTAAAAAAACGGATTAAATCAGGCGGATAATAATGTTCTTTAAGCTTATCGGTTTTGTACCTGGGCATAAAATCCTGAACTTCAAAAATCCCTTCTTTACAAGTGAACCGTGTACTTAGTATGTTTGTGTTTTTTATGTATTGTTGTTCAATATTTTCAACATTAACCGGTTTAATAGCAAAATGCCCTCCTTTTTTTTCATCCAAAATACTGGCAAATACTGAAGGGGAGTCGAATTGTGGTAAGCATAACCAGTCAATTGAACCATCTTCAGATACTAAGGCCCCTGTTCGGCAATTTCCAATAATCCCGTAATTTAAATTATCCATTCTTTTCTGCTTTGATTTTTGTCAGCCATTGGCTTTGTGCTTTTTCAAAATGTAAACCTATAATTTGTATTTTTCATATAAAAAGAAATCAGTGTATAAATATACGGTGAAATAAAAAAATAACAATTATTGTTTCTCCGGCATATGTATTTAACAATATTACTTCTTAATTGTTAAATTTCGGGTGATTTGATTACAGTATTCTTTGCATAAGTTAAACATATTCTTATATTCATGGTTGATTGAAAAAACAGGGTTATATTTTAAAATCAAAAATAAACTAAATAATACCATGAATAAACTACACATTTTATCGAACAGGCTGCCTTTTAATGCCCAAAAAATAAATGGCGAATTTGAACTGACACCCAGTGTTGGCGGCTTAGCCACGGGCATGAAATCGGTTTATAAACAGTACAATGGAAAATGGATTGGCTGGCCCGGGATTGCAACTGAAAACCTGGTTGGCGATGACAGGCACAAAATTGACAAAACCCTTTCCAAAGAAGGTTGTGTTAATGTTCATTTAAGCGAAAAAGATGTACACGAATATTACGAGGGTTTTAGTAATAAAACAATTTGGCCCCTGTTTCATTATTTTAACGAATTTGTTGAATACGACCAGCTTACATGGAATACATACGTGCGTGTAAATCAGAAATTTGCTGATGCTGCACTTGAAGTCCTTGACGAGGGGGATACCATTTGGATACACGACTATCAATTATTATTGGTGCCTGAAATGATTAAAAATCGAAGGCCCGATGTTACCATTGGTTTCTTTTTGCATATTCCTTTCCCCTCGTACGAGGTGTTCAGGATTTTACCATGGCGTAATGAGTTGATAAAAGGAATGTTGGGAGCCGACCTTTTGGGCTTTCATACTTACGATTACGAACGGCACTTTTTTAGTACCGTACGCAGGTTGCTGGGGCTCGAAATAAACTTTAACAAAATACACTGCGAAGACCGGATCATTCTGGCCGATGCTTTCCCAATGGGTATTGATTACGATAAGTTTATGAATGCTTCGGTTGAGGTTAAACATAAGTTGCTCCAGGAGAAATCGGAGTTGCAGCTTGAACTTGAGAAATATTTTCTGATATCGCCCAACCGAAAATTAATTCTTTCGATTGACAGGCTTGATTACACCAAGGGTATCCCAAACCGTTTGAAGGCATTTTCTATATTCCTTGAAAAGTATCCCGATTATCAGGGAAATGTGAGCCTGGTTATGTTGGCTGTTCCTTCGAGGGGCAATGTTGAGCAATACAAGATACTAAAGGAAGAGGTTGACAGGCTAGTAGGTTACATCAATGGAAGGTTTGGTAAAGTAAATTATACACCGGTTTGGTATTTTTACCGTTCGTTACCCTTCGAAAACCTTATTGAACTTTACAATGCCAGCGATGTAGCACTAATTACACCTGTACGCGACGGGATGAACCTTGTTGCAAAAGAATATGTGGCATCGCGTGTTAATAAAACGGGTGTGGTTATTTTAAGCGAGATGGCCGGGGTTAGTAAAGAAATGGGCGAGGCATTAATCATTAACCCGAATAACTTTAACGAGATTGCCGAAACCATCCATGATGCCCTTGAAATGCCTATTGATGAGCAGAGGGGGCGAATGAGCTCAATGCAGGAACGAATTAAACGCTACGATGTATTTAAGTGGGCTTCAGAGTTTGTGAAGTCACTTGAAAAGGTTGAAGGTATACAGCATCAGTTTAATACGAAAAAGGTTACATCATCTATTCAGAAATTAATTGTTGGCGATTATGGCGATGCCCAAAAACGGGCTATTTTTCTCGATTACGATGGCACACTCAGTGGTTTTAAACCGAACCCCGAAGATGCATTCCCCGATGATGAAGTGTTGGGGCTTGTCAAGAAGCTCACAGCCGACGAGAAAAACGAAGTGACCATAATTAGTGGTCGCGACCGTGCTACGCTCGAAAAGTGGTTTAAGGGTTACGATGTAAACCTGATTGTTGAACATGGTGTTTGGACGCGCATCCGTGGGGGTGAATGGGAAATGCTGCAACAAATTAATGCCGAGTGGAAAGAAAACATCCGTCCGGCACTCGAGAATTTTGTTGACCGAACACCGGGTTCTTTTATCGAAGAGAAAAATTATTCATTGGTTTGGCATTACCGTAAAGCCGAGCCCGAGCAAGGTGTTTTACGTGCCAACGAACTAAAAGATGAGCTTACCA
>JAGYOI010000064.1 GCA_018399395.1 Prolixibacteraceae bacterium | reverse complement strand
AGTGGGGGTTGTCGGAACCGGAAAAATAGGTAAGGCTTTTTGTGAAATAATGCTCGGATTTGGCACAAATGTAATAGCCTACGATTTATACCCCGACGAGGAACTCAAAAACAAAGGGGTAAAATACACCTCCCTTGACGAAATTTTCGGACAATCAGATATTATTTCACTTCATTGTCCGCTCACCCCCGAAACAAAACACATGATAAACAAAGAATCATTCAAAAAAATGAAAGACGGGGTAATGATTATCAACACCAGCCGCGGTGCACTGATTGACACCAAAGCTGCCATTAAGGCACTAAAAAAGCGTAAGTTAAGCTATTTAGGCATTGACGTTTACGAACAGGAGGAAAACCTGTTTTTCCACGACCACTCCGAAAGCATTATTGAAGACGAGGTAATTATGCGGTTGATTTCATTCCCGAATGTGCTCATTACATCGCACCAAGCCTTTTTCACCAGCGAAGCCCTTGAGCAAATAACTGCAACGACCTATCAAAACATTCTTGATTTTGAAACGGGAAAGGAACTGAAGAATGAGGTAAAATTATAATATCAGCAAACGAACCGTTGACAAGCACCGCGAAAATATTCTGTCGAAATCAGGAACAAAAACACCGCCAAGCAGGTAATATACGACATAAAAACGGGGTGGTTGAAGTGTAGTCGAATTATAATTTTATATCTTTGCTTAAAATGAATTGATTTATGGAGCTAAGATTAGATATAAATTACAATCAAATACTCAGACTGATTAGACAACTTCCCAAGAAAGACATTAAAAAGTTGACTAATACATTACAATCTGAAGTGGCTATTAAAGAGTCAGATTTGTCTTTACAAGAATTAGTTCTGCACGCTCCAACGTGGACAGATTCAGAAATAGAAGATTACTCCAAAGCAAGGATTCATTTTAACAAATCAAGAATAGCATGATTTTATTGGATTCTTCAATACTGATTGAATTATTTCGCAAGAAAGACATTCTTTCGAAATCGGGCACAAAAAACACCGCCGGGTTGGTAATGTGCGCCATAAAAATCGGCGTGGTTGAAGTGTAAAAACATTCAATACAAAAACCCAAACAACCAAAGTGGAATATGGTTTGCAAAGCAGGTTTCGATGGTGTCGGAAACTACTTTATGTAATGGATTACATTTTTTGTGCTTTTTTTGTGTAATCCATTACAACTTTAAACAACTGTACTACCAGTTTAACGGGCTCTGACAATACATGCCCGAATAGAATTAACTAAACATTGGTTCATTTTCATTACCTTTGTATTTACAATTGAATAAATTAATTGCCATGCCCAACCGCATACGAAACCGTAGAATATCGCAATTGCCCGCAATGGAAGGTTACAAGCCGTTTGGTGTGCCCATGCGCAACCTCGAATCGGTTACCATGTTTTACGAAGAATACGAAGCCATACGCCTGGCCGATTACGAAGACCTGAGCCAACTCGAAGCTGCCGAACGCATGAACATCTCAAGGCCTACATTCACACGCCTGTACGATAAAGCCCGCAAAAAAATATCGAAGGCTTTTGTCGAAGGCAAGGCCATTATTATTAAAGGCGGGACATACGAAACCGATGATTTTTGGTACAAATGCGACGATTGCAAAGAAACCATTCCGGCACTCAAGCCAATCACTCAGTGCCGCAATTGCGAATCGGAACATATTACTTTGCTCAACCAGCAAAAAGCCCGTCACCAGGGACGCGGACGTATGCGCAATCAAAAGAAATAGCAAGCTCACAACTTATAAGCAAATTCATAGTTAACAGAACTAACCCAAAATTAGATTCTGCAATTATAATTTTGTAAATTTGAAAAACGAAAACAATATAATCCGCTTAAATCATGAAAACAGCAATGCAAATAGATATTACGTTTGAGCAAATTCTTTCGATGGTTAAGCAACTTCCAAGACAACAAAAAGTGAAACTGACAAAAGAATTGGAAAAAGAAGCTATTGATTCAAAATTATCTCAGCTTTTAGATAATTTTAAAACAAACGACCTTGACCTTGAAACGATAGACAAAGAAGTAGAAAGCGCAAGACAAGAAATTTATGAAAAACAAAAAAGTTAAAGTTATTTTTGACACAAATGTTTGGATTAGTTTCTTGATTGGCAAACGCTTATCAAGCATTAAGCAATATATTGCAAATGGAAGCATTACAATTATTACTACGGAACAGCTTCTGACTGAAATCAAAAATGTTACAAATCGTGAAAAAATAAAAAAATACTTTCCAAAAGATAGTGTTAAAGAATTAATCGAATTATTAGAAACCATTGCAAGAAAGGTTGAAATAAAACCAACTCATTTTATTAACAGAGACCCTAAAGACAATTTTCTCTTAGATTTGATTGATTATTCAAAAGCTGATTATTTGGTAACAGGCGATAAAGATTTACTGGTACTTAATCCCTTCAAAACTGCAAAAATATTAACACCGGCCGAATTTGAAAAAGAACTTAAATAAATCTCAAACAACAATTAATAAATAAACAACACGAAACCACTTCATTCTGTTATTCAAAAACCTACACCCATGAACAGCTACCTACATGTTTACACAGGCAACGGAAAAGGTAAAACCACCGCTGCATTCGGACTGGCACTCAGGAATGCCGGAGCCGGTAAAAAAGTATATTTTGCCCAGTTTGTCAAAGGTAAAACGTATTCCGAAATTAAAGCTGTTAAACAATGGCTGCCTTCGGTAACGGTAAAACAATACGGACGGGGCTGTTTTATTGTCAAAAAACCTGTACAAGCCGATATTGACGCTGCCAGGGGCGGACTTGCCGAAATAAAAGACATTCTACAATCGGGGCAATACCAACTGGTGGTGCTCGACGAAGCCAACATTGCCATTTATTATAAACTGTTTAGCGTTACAGAATTACTCGAAGCCATTGAAGCCCGCCATTCCAATACCGAAGTTGTGATAACCGGCCGTTATGCACCGCAGGCACTTATCGATGCTGCCGATTTGGTTACCGAAATGAAGGAAATAAAACATTACTATACGCAAGGAATTGAAGCGCGAAAAGGAATTGAATTTTAAAACTACCCCTTTTCCGAAATATCGCTTAAACGCGAAGCATCAATAACCTCAACACACTTACCAGCAATGCTCACGATGCCTTCTTTTTCAAATTCTTTTAAAAACTTAATGGCACTTTCGGTCGAAATTGAAGCAAACTCTGCAATATCCTGACGGCTTAAATAACTAAAAACCGACAAGCCATCAAATTCTTTTGAAGACAGATACAACAATGCTGAAGCCAATTTGCCACGCATGTGTTTGTAATTAATGTCGGTAACCAGTTCCAATAAACGGTTTTCGTCACGGCAATTACGCGAAGCAATGCGAATGGCAAATTCGCTGTTTTTCTTCATCAGTTGAAACAATGCCTGTTTATCAATCATACATACCTTCGAATCTTTCAGGGCCACAGCTGTATAATTGTAATAATCGTCGCCAAAAACCGAGGAGAAAGCCAGAAAATCGCCGGTTTTAGCAATTTTGATGTTCAGTTTTTTATTGTTCCCGGTTTGTAAGTGCAACTTGACCAATCCTTCAACTACATAAATAACATAAGGAGAAAAAGCACCTTGCTTAAACAGGTTCTCCCCCTGCTCGTAACAAAGTTGTTTCTTCTTGCTGCTTATAAAATCGAGCTCGTCGGGATACAAATGATGAAAACACATTGATGTACTTTTACAATCCCGGCAATTATTTACTTCCTTTTCCTTTTGCATAAAGGCCTTACTATTAATTTGAGCATTACAAAAATATCAATATTGAGCACAAAGCTGAAATATAACAGAAAAAAAGCTATCGTATTTCATTTTTAATATACGAATCATGATTCAGATGAATATCAAAAGGAAATAATGTTGTACCTATTTTTGCAAAAAACAAAATACACCATGCACAAAACAATAAAAGCAACAGGTGCCGAAGGCATTTTATTATCGCTTTTGGCCGAAAACGTTGACACCATATTTGGTTATCCGGGTGGAGCCATGATGCCTATTTACGACAAGTTGTTCGCAAAAACCGAAGAGCTAAAACATATTCTTGTAAGACACGAGCAAGGGGCTGCACATGCGGCTCAAGCTTACGCGCAGGTAAGCGGTAAACCCGGTGTATGCTTTGCCACATCGGGACCCGGGGCAACCAATTTAATTACCGGTATTGCCAATGCTTTTCTCGATTCGATTCCGGTAATTTTTATCACAGCACAAGTCCCCTCATCATTGTTGGGCACCGATGCTTTTCAGGAAACCGACATGATAAGCCTTTCGATGCCCGTAACCAAATGGAATTATCAGGTAACTAATCCCAACGAAATTCCCGAAGTAATTGCCAGGGCATTTTACTATGCAACCAAAGGACGCCCGGGACCGGTATTAATCGATATCACAAAAGATGCCCAGGTACAAGAATTCGATTTTGTGTACAAACCGACGAAACATATACGCTCATACCAACCTGTTCCTGAATTACAGGTTGATAACATTGAAAAGTTTAAAGATATTTTTAACGCAGCCAAAAAACCTCTTGTGCTGGCAGGCCATGGCATTTTACTTTCGGGCGCACAAGAGCAAATGCTTAAGCTTACCGAAAAGTGTAATGTGCCGGTTGCAGTAACCTTGCTGGGAAAATCAATTATCCCCGAAAGCCATCCAAATTTTGTGGGGATGCTTGGGATGCACGGCAATTATGCACCCAATATGCTCACCAATCAGGCCGATTTAATTATTGCCATGGGCATGCGTTTCGACGACCGGGTTACCGGTGTGATTGACAAATATGCAACGAAAGCAAAAATTGTTCATGTTGACATCGACAGTGCCGAACTCAATAAAAACATAAAAGCCGATTTAGCAGTTCATGCCGATGTGAAAAGCTTTCTTGATGCTTGCAATAAGCATTCTCTAAAGAAACACGAAGATGGATGGCTCAAGAAATTTCGCGAACTCTATTTTATTGAATACAATAAAGTTATCAAAAAAGAAGCGTTCCCTGAAAACGGACTTATCCGCTCAGGCGAAGTAATTCGCATGATTTCGGAAAAAACAAATGGGAAGGCCATTGTTGCTACCGATGTTGGCCAAAACCAAATGATGGCAGCCCGCTATTACAAATTCAACACTCCCGATTCGCTCATCACTTCGGGTGGGTTGGGAACAATGGGCTTTGGGTTGCCGGCGGCAGTTGGCGCACAGGTTGGACAACCCGACAAAACAGTCGTTCTTTTCTCGGGCGATGGCGGTTTTCAAATGACGGTACAAGAATTGGGAACAATTTTTCAACATAAACTGCCTGTAAAAATGGTCATCCTGAATAATAACTTTCTGGGAATGGTGCGGCAATGGCAGCAACTCTTTAACGAAAAACGATATGCCCATACCGACATGCCAACACCCGATTTTCCCTTGCTGGCCAACTCGTATGGCATTGAAAGCCTGATGGTAAGCAAACGCGACGATTTAAACAAAGCCCTCGACAAAATGCTGCAGCATGACGGACCTTTTCTCCTCGAAGTAAAAGTTGAAAAAGAATCGAATGTATTTCCAATGATTTATCCCGGAAAAGCAGTTGATGAAATAGTGTTGGAACCTTAACATACAAACATGGAATACAGCGATTTATACAACACAAGCGATTTGTTCATCATGAAAAATGCCGAGGACAGCAAAAACAGGAACAACAATCGCATACAGGAAATTATTGAATACGCTAAAACAGCTAAATTTCAAAAAATTGGCATTGCATACTGTACCACTTTTACGAAAGAAGCCAAAAACCTTGAGACTTTATTGCAAAACGAAGGATTTAACATAGCAAAAGTTCACTGTAAATATGGTCGTGTACCCTTTAGTAATCTTGTCGAAGGATATAAAGGAGTTTCGTGTAACCCGGCAGGACAAGCAAAATACCTCGAAGAAGAAAAAACCCAACTCAACATTGTTATGGGCCTGTGCCTTGGACACGATATGATTTTTAACGAAAAATCATCAGCACCGGCCACAACACTAATCGTTAAAGAAAGAAAAGACAATGTTTCAAATATTTTAAATAAAAAGATTATGGATAAATCATTAGCATTGGACACGATAAAAATTGTGGAACATCCGGCGATAAACCTCACACTTCATGAGTTAGGGATTGTTTCTAACATCGATATTACAGAAAAAGAAGTGATAGTAACCTTTTCATTTCCATTCCCAAATATCCCAATAGCCGACAACTTGATTAACTCGGTAGCCATTCCGGTTAAAAACCTGGGCTTCAATTTTAAACATCGCATTGAAATCATGAACGACCAACAACGCCATAATTTTCTTAAACTCGAAAAACAAGCATGGCGGGGTTAACAATCAAATAAACAATAAAAAGAAATAATTATGTACGACATTGTAGTAATTGGAGGAGGGCCAGCAGGTATTACGCTGGCAAAACGTTTGGGTAATAAATATAAAATGGCCGTAATCAGGCCCGAAGACCACAGCCTGATATATTGTGCCATGCCTTATGTTATTGAAGATTTAATTGACGAGAAAAAGTGTTTCAAAAAAGATGAATTAATTACCGACAGTGGTGCCGAACTCATCCGTGGAAATGTAACATCGGCCGATTTTGATAAAAAGGAAGTTACAGTCGATAACAACACAGCTGTCGCATATCGAAAATTGGTTATAGCAACCGGTGCAACACCTTTTATTCCACCAATTGAAGGACGGGAACTTGATGGCGTAATGGGTTTTAAAACCCAGGCTGACCTCGAAAAAATTCAGCACCTGGTAAATAATGGTTTAAAACGAGCCGTTGTGGTAGGTGCGGGTGCCATTGGCATTGAACTGGCACAAGCGCTAAAACACAAAGGGCTTGATGTATCGCTGGTTGACATGGCATCGCAGGTACTGCCAAACCTTGTGGGTATCGATTTTTCGCAAAAAGCCGCCGAAGAACTCACCAAAAACGGCATTCACCTGATGCTTAATTCAAAAGTTGAAAAAATAAGCGGCAAAACCTGCGCCAGCGAACTACACCTCGACTCAGGCGAGATTATCTATTTTAACGATTACGCACCATGTACCGGCAACGAAGATGAAACAGTGAAGGGGCTTGTAGTTTTTGCAACAGGCGTTGTCCCCGAACTAT
>JAGYOI010000063.1 GCA_018399395.1 Prolixibacteraceae bacterium | reverse complement strand
AAAAGTGTTTACCACGAATACCAACCCGTTAATCAAAACGGCTGGCATGCCGATTCGGTGCTCACATTCAATTTTTCAATTGAAGACACAACCGAAACATATCGAATTCTTTTCAATAACCGCAATCTTGAATCGTACCCTTACCAAAACTTATGGCTTTTTGTTGAAATTATGGCCCCCGATTCAACCATTGTACATGACACACTTGAATATCAGTTGGCACAACCAAACGGGAAATGGCTGGGGAAAGGTACAAGCGGAGTTTATGACACAAGACTTATGTATCGTGAAAATGTTTATTTCCCCCGTAGTGGCAATTATACATTCTTTATTAAACATGGTATGCGCAACAAAAAACTGAAAGGCATTTCAGATATTGGTTTAAGTATTGAAAAAAGAGACGAGTAACAGTGGGAAAGAATAAATTGAAGAAATTTGCCGACATGGAACAATTCAGCAACGTGCTTCAAGTTCCGTTTCACAGAATTGAGGACTCTGATCATGCATTGAAAGGACGTTGGAATGATGACTTTTTTTTAGAATCAAAGCCTCTTGTTTTAGAACTGGGGTGCGGAAAAGGTGAATATACAACAGGACTGGCCCAAATTGCCCCGTACAATAATTATATTGGCGTTGATATTAAGGGTGCCCGCATGTGGAAAGGCGCCAAATATGCCATAGAAAACGACCTGGACAATGTTGGTTTTCTACGTACCCATATCGAGATGATCGGGCAGTTTTTTGCCCCGGGCGAAGTGTCTGAGATATGGCTTACATTTCCCGATCCGCAAATGAAGAAAACCCGTAAACGGCTAACATCAACCCGGTTCATCGAACTTTATTGCAGTTTTTTGAAACCCGGTGGCATTGTTCACCTCAAAACCGACAGTAACTTCCAGTTTCAGTACACCCATGAAGTCATTAATGCTAATGGCTTTACCATTATTGACAAAATGGAAGATATTTATGAAGCGGAAAATTTAAAACCCGAACTCAACATTAAAACTTTTTATGAGAAACAATGGTTGGCCCGTGGGATAAAAATCAAATACATCAGTTTCATCCCACATCAACATGAGCTTATTGAACCTGATGTAGATATCGAGCCCGACACCTATCGGAGTTTTGGCCGCGGGGCTGTTGCTGTTGATGAGTAGTCGTAGACATAAAACACCTACCTGAAAAACGGGCATAACTTTCAGGACGAACGTTTACGCCTTTATTTGCCTGGCAATGGCGGCTTGCTGCAAACTGTAGCCATGATGTGCGCCGGCTGGGAAGGTTGTGAAACCGAAAACCCGGGGTTCCCGAAAGATGGTAGCTGGAATGTAAAATGGGAAAATTTAAGCCCGGTGTTTTAGGAGTTTATCAAATCTTTCAACGTGTAATGATTGAATTGTCTGGTTCTATCCCTTTTGATTTTTTTAAGTTCATTCTTTGCCTGTATTTCAACCCAAAGCATTGGGTCGTTGTTGAATATTTTTCCTAAAACAATCGCTAATTCATAATTTATCGGACGTTCGCCCTTGATTAACTTGCTCAAATTTGAGGGATTTATATCGATATAATGAGCAAATTTTGTTTGAGGTATTCTCAATGTCTTTAAATATTCTTTTAAAAACTCCCCCGGTTGTTTAAGCTCAGCATCTTCCGATTCCATATAATCCTGCATTTTAAATTTGATGGCCAATAACTCTATTTCCCTTTTTTGCGCTTCCGGTTGACTTTTAACCTTATTCAGCATTATAGCCTGGAAATCTTTGAATCCATCTGTTCCAACATCCATCTGGTTAGTCAACATTCCGTTGGATGGCTCTGTATCTTTTTTTCTTTTCATGGCAATTTTATTTTCGTTCAAGATATTCTTCAATTAGTCTCAACCCGCTTTCACTATCAATGTACATTCTTTGGCCAAGTCCGACATTTGCTCCATATTTTCTGGAATACCATTGCATTAAACTTGTTTTTGACATAAAGGTTAAAAATCCTTTGTAATTCCCATTTAACTTGAAGCTTTCTTTGCATGCAAAAGCGATCAAACAACCAGCGACATAATCATATTTCTTGTTTTTTCTTCCGATATTATGAGGCGCTATTTCTAGGACATTCATAATAAGCATTTCATTTTCCACTTTCAAGTGCAAAGCACCTTCAACACTGGGGTTCAATCCAATTGTTTTTAAGATGAACATGCTGGAGTTTATTTCTTTGCTTAATTCTCTCCAATTAAAATTCCACCCATCTTTTTTTAAGGGTATTTCATTTTGCTCAGGGATGACAATTTCTGCCCTTACTAACTTGTCATTTATTACATTTAATATGTAAACCATCTAAATATTTTTCTACCAGTAAAGATAGTCATAATTGTCGTATTTGTATAATTTTTTATTAATTTATTGGCATATTTGAACAATAAACGTTCTACAGAACGAACCTCAAAATGATTAATTGTTTACTTATTTCCACCGGAATAAAATATATTTGTCTTATGAAGGAGTCAGCGACAAAACATATTAAAGCATCTTTCAAAAAGCACACACTACGGTTTATTCGTCCGGCCGGTACGTCGCGCGGTGTTTACCATACCAAAAACAGCTGGTTTTTGTTTTTAAACGACGGTGATAACACCGGCGTGGGGGAATGCTCAATTCTTACCGGTTTAAGTATTGACGATTGCCCCGGATTTGAAGCCAGGCTGCAACGTGTTTGCAACAACATTAACGCCGGGATTTACGATTTCAATTCAGTTTTACACGAATTTCCTGCCATTCAGTTTGGACTAGAAACTGCCCTTGCCGATTTGCATTCAACAGGCAGGCACATTCTTTTTCCTTCAGAATTTACCCGCGGCGAAAAAGGCATTCCCACCAACGGGCTTATCTGGATGGGCAACAAAAAATATATGCACGAACAAATTGCCCAAAAACTTGATGCGGGTTTCTCGTGCATCAAGCTAAAAATCGGCTCGCTCGACTGGCCATCGGAACACGACCTGGTTGCCGGTATGCGCAAACAGTTCAGCGCTTCGGAGCTTACCATCCGTGTTGATGCAAACGGTGCGTATTCATTTGATGAGGCGCTGAAAGTACTAAGTGATTTGGCAAAACTGGAGGTGCACTCCATCGAACAACCCATCAAGGCCGGTGAGTGGGAACAAATGGCCGCCTTGTGCCAGCATTCGCCCGTGCCCATTGCCCTTGATGAAGAGCTTATCGGGGTTTATCCCTACAAGCGAAAGAAAGAACTGGTGGAAACCATCAGTCCCCAATACCTGATACTAAAGCCAGGTTTGCTGGGCGGTTTCAAAGCAAGTGATGAATGGATTGAACTGGCACAAAACTATAATGCCGGGTGGTGGGCCACTTCGGCACTAGAGTCGAACATCGGGCTGAACGCTATTGCCCAGTGGGTCTTCACCAAAGACGTTGAAACACACCAGGGGCTGGGCACCGGGATGCTATTTTCAAATAATATCGATTCCCCGTTAACCTTAACGGGCGAAAAATTGTTTTATCAACCAACAAAACCTTGGGCAACGGTATCACTTTAAACACAAAATGGAGAAAACAATCAGGATAAATAATAAAATGCTTGGCTGTGAGGAAATTACATCGCTATCCGAAAGCAATGGCATGCCAGAATGGAAAAGCCAGGTGTTCCGGTTTATCCTTGAATGGTTCAACAATGAAACTTACATCCGGCAGCAAACATCGGGAAGCACCGGTGCGCCCAAAGAGGTTGAACTACCCAAAAGCGGCATGGCAGCATCGGCCGAAAACACCCTCAAATATTTCAACCTAAAAAAAAACGACACCGCCTGGTTGTGTTTACCTGTCCACTACATTGCCGGGAAAATGATGGTTGTACGGGCTGCTATTGGGGGGCTAAACCTCGTGCTTACAGAGCCCTCATCCACACCGGATGTACCCCGGCAACACATCGAATTTACAGCCATGGTACCCATGCAGGTGCACTCGCTGCTTGCAACGGGCTATGGTTTTAACAATATCTCGAAAATGATTATCGGCGGAGCAGCAGTTGACCGCAGTTTAATGGAGAAACTTCAAAACGTGCCGGCTGAAATATATGCCACTTACGGAATGACAGAAACCGCCTCGCACATTGCCCTGCAAAAGCTAAACGGGCAAAACCCCGACGATTGTTTTCATGTACTGCCAGGCTTCTCGGTGTCGAAAAATACCGACAACTGCCTTGTTATTGAGACTCCACAATTTTCAGATGCCCCACTGCACACAAGTGATGTGGCAGAGCTGCTATCGCCGTATAAATTCCGCTGGCTTGGGCGGGCTGATAATGTAATTAACTCGGGCGGAATAAAAATATCGCCTGAACCGCTTGAGGCGGCAATAAGTGAAATGACAGGGCGCGAATGTATCGTTTCATCAGTAAAAGATGAAAAACTTGGCGAACAGATTGTATTGGTATTGGAAGGCAAAAAATTAAATGTAAAAAACAATATTTTGCTAGAGAAAATATCCCGTATTACAGGTAAGTTGCGCACACCAAAAGCTATTCTTTATATTGAAGAATTTCCCCGCACATCGTCTCTAAAAATCGACCGGTTGAAAATTAAAAAAGAAATTAATTCATGAAAATTAAACAGGGGGCTGCGATGCGAAAACAGGAAAATATTCCTTTCAAAAACATCTTTTAATTTTAAATGTTATAGTTTTGATGGTATATTGTAGTTTTTGTTAATTAAAAAATTGAATTATGAGAACCTTAGCCCTTTTAACACTAATAATGATCGCATTTCAAGCAAATGCACAGGAAATGACAAAGTTGTGGTCAACACCACAAACCTTAAAAGTACCAGAGTCAGTATTATATAACACTGAACTCGATGTTGCATTTGTGGCCTGCATGGGCGATGAGCAAAATGAAAAAACAGGCGACGGGTATATCGCGCAAATCAATCTCGAAGGAAACATCCTCAACGAAAGCTGGCTTTCAGGGTTAAACGACCCAAAAGGAATGGCCATACGTGAAGGTAAATTGTATGTTTCGGACATGAACGAACTGGTGGTTATTGATATTGAAAGTGCTGCCATCGATACTGCTTATTTAATCCCCGATGCTTCTTTTTTAAATGATGTAACCGTATGTAGCAATGGAGTAGTTTATGTATCCGACTCGCACGAACAACACATCTATGCGCTACAGGATTCAACTTTCAGCTTATGGCTTGATGATCAGCGTTTGCAAGGGGTAAACGGGTTATGGGCCGAAGGTGGTAACCTTTATGCCGGAAACAACTCGGTTTGGGCTATCGACCCAAAAACAAAAAGCATTGCAGAATTATTTAGTGGAACCGGCGGAATTGATGGGCTGGAAACCATCGGAAACCGTAATTTTATTTTTTCAAACTGGGCCGGTCGGATTTACATCTCTGACAATGGCAAAGTGATAAAATTATTAGATACTTCGGAAGTGGAAATTAACACAGCCGATATCGACTATGTGCCCGGGAAGAACTTAGTATTGGTCCCTACTTTCTTCACCAACAGGGTTGATGCCTACGAACTTAATATGGATACAGAAATTGAAGAAGAATAATGCGGTTTTTTTATCTACTTGTCGTTTTTCTTTTTGTATTGGGATGTTCTACATCACAAAAAGTAACGAAGGACGCCCATTCGGCCAAAAACTCGCTTGACTGGCCCGGTGTATATAAAGGCACGCTCCCGTGTGCTGATTGTGGTGGTATTCAAACAACGCTGTCGCTCAACCCTGATCAATCTTTTGAGCTTACCGAAACATATCAGGATGTTGAAGGTGACAGCATTTTCAAACGCAAAGGATTTTTTAAATGGAACGATAATGGGAAAAGCATTGTGCTGGAAGGCTCGCCCGACCCGGCGGCCAATCAGTACATGATAGCCGAAGAGAAATTATTGAAACTCGACCGTAATGGCAAACGCATTGAAGGTGATCTGGCCGATATGTTTATTCTCGCAAAAAAGAAAGAGGCTGTGGAGATTGAGAACATTGAAGGCATTCAATGGGTATTAATAACCATGAACGGTCAGAATATTGAGGAAGAAAATGCCGGCCCAAAAGACATATACCTGATGCTCAGGCGAAGTGAAAACCGTTTTTACGGCAGTGGAGGGTGTAACTCAATCAACGGCATGTATGCCCAGGCTAAGACCAACCATATAAGTTTCACAAATATTGCTTCCACCAAAATGGCTTGTACAAAAATGGAGCTCGAATATCAGTTCTTAAAAATGCTTAAAGAGGTAAACAACTATCAATTAAAAGGCGACACTTTAGTTTTAAAAAAGAATAAAGAAACCAAGTCTGAATTTATCGCAAAATAACATTATCAGGATCTAAAAGGGTTGAAATACCCCAATTGCATAATAACAGGTGAAACAAAAATTTAGAAAAACAGATTTGACATTATCCAATATGCGAAACCGTGGCAAAGAGTCGAACGACAACCGTTTATTTGGCAGTCAATGGCTGCCGGCATTGAAAAGTGCGGCCGATGACCATGGCTTTTTATTAACCCGCGGCTATGGCAGTAAATCGGCACTCGAACTTGTCGGTAACCGGTATGGGCTGAACAAACGGCAACGCGAAGCGGTTTTGCGAATAAGTGCATCGGAACAGGAAATTATAGAGCGCCAAAACAAAGCCTGCGCCTTTCAAGAACTGCAACAGCAAACATTAGCCATCGATGCGTTTAACCTCCTCATTATTCTTGAAAGTACTTTGTCGGGCGCCTATATTTTTAAAGGTCGCGACGGGGCATACCGCGATATTCAAAGCGTACACGGTTCGTATAAGCGGGTAATGCAAACCGGCGAAGCCATTAAGCTGGCCGGCGAGAGCATGAACGAACTACAAATCAGCAAAGCCATCTGGTATTTCGATGCCCCGGTTTCGAACAGCGGACGGCTGAAAACATTTCTGATGGACATTGCCGGTGAAGAAAACTACAACTGGGATGCACAACTGCTCAATGCCCCCGATAAAGCACTGGCCAAATCAGAATTCCCGGTTGCCACCTCCGATGGCTGGATAATGGACCGTTGCACACATTGGGTCAATATGGCAGGATATATTATTGAGCAGAAAATGAAGAATGTGAATTTGGTGAATGTCTAACCCGTAGCGCAGACATTCCTAACTTAGCGCAGACATTCCTGTCTGCGTATAATAGTATAATATTTTACCCGGACAGGAATGT